>JAYSOP010000726.1:0-1855 GCA_043722905.1 Chryseolinea sp. | reverse complement strand
ATTCCGAGAAATAGAATCGTGGCCAGGAAATGGTGCCAGCGCATTGCCCGGGGAGGAAGAACCTTGTTAAAGCCCAACCAAAAGAAAAACGGAAAAATCAGAATTAAAGGCCCTTTAATCAGGAATCCCATTGAGGCTGCTATGGCAAGAAGGTATAGCCAATGAAAACTTCCACTTTTTCTCCATAACAACCAGAATAGTATCACCAATAACACACAGGTCGTAAGAAAAATATCGGTTGTCAGACCACGGACTGATACTATCACCAGGGGAAGCGTACTGTAAATAGCAGAAGCCAATACCGCCACTTTTTTTTCAGCAAAAAGATTTCGTGTAATTTTATAAATCAGAAACACTTGCAACAAGAGGCTGATCTGTAAAAAAAAACGAGCCGCAAAAGGATTTACTCCAAATACCTTATAAGACAAAGCACTTATCCAATAGGCGAGAGGAGGCTTATGAAAGTGAAATATATTTAATAATCTTGGATGAATCCAGTCGCCTGACTGTAGCATTTCCCGCGCTATCTCAGCATAGCGCGCCTCACTGGTTTCAATTACACCCCAATTACCAGAGGTTGAAAGAAGAAAGAAACCATAAATGATAAAAAGCGGCGTTGCAAAGGGCAGGAGCTTTAACTGATTAAGCCTCATGATATCTGAATTTTTTGTTTGGACCTCAGATAGATGGAAATGTTGCGGGTGTAAACGGTTATTCCAAAACCCTGGGCTATCAGGAGCACTGGATCAAAACGGTAGATAGCGTAGACCATCACCAACAATGATCCTGCGCAACTGAGGATCCAAAAGCCAATTGTTAATATTGAAAAACCGGACTTTTCTGCCTTGTACCATTGGTAAACAAACCTCAAATTTAATATCAGCTGTCCTATTCCCCCCAGTATCAATAAAGGATCGCGAAGCTGATTGCGAAATAAAAAATTATCCATTGCGAAAATTCTGGTTTGGAAAGCGGCCGCAAGGATGATGGAAGGCAATAAAAGAAAACACCACCTTGCAAGCGCGGACATTAGTTTCCACTCATTGTTCAGTTGTAAATTCCTAATGTAAATGAAGTAAGAAAGTATTTGTCCAATGATTATGACCGCATCATGGCGAAGTAGCCCATAAACCAACATGAAAGCTGAAGCCATCAGGCTTGTTTTCCAGAACCAGGGTGGTGAAACTACACTTCCGGATTTTTCGGATTGTATCCATTGAATGAACATTCGGGAAGCGAACAAGATCTGAGCAAGAAATCCAAAGCCTAAAATTATATATTGACTCATCTTCCGATTATCAGGAGTGCTTATCTATTTCGTAATGGATGTATTTTTTTTGCATCCAACGAAAAGCAAAGGTGTCAACTAGGGGGCCCACGATCCGGTTATGCAAGTGAAATTTGGGTTTACCCTCAAGCCGTGGAAAATGCCGAACTGGTAATTGCTTTACCGTACCACCAGCGAGTTGCACGAGGGCGGGAATAAATCGATGCATGCCATGAAAAAAAGGAATGGCTTTCAGATACCTGGATTTTCCGATCTTCAGGGGGCAGCCGGTATCTTCGATTCCATCCTGAATAAGCATTCGTCTCACGCGATTAGCCACGAGTGAAGATATTTTTTTTACCGCGCTATCTTTCCTGTCTCTCCTGATTCCTGTTACCAGGTCGTACTGCGGAATGAATTTCAATAACTCAAGGAAATCGTAAGGTATGGTTTGAAGATCGGCATCAATGTAACCAATCAATTCAGTTTGGGAGTAATCAATACCGGCTTTCAATGCGGTGCTTAATCCGCAATTTTTGTTCAATTTCAGAAAACAACAACGCTTATCCTCCAGACAGATTTTTTCAA
>JAYSOP010000725.1:0-9878 GCA_043722905.1 Chryseolinea sp. | reverse complement strand
TGATGCGCATAATTTTTTTCAAAAAATGCCAGTGTATCGACTGCACCCATCCCCTTCGCAGGAAGATTTTCCATAAGAATATCTGGAATATATCTTCCGGGGGGAAGTGTTTCCTGCTGAGCAAAATAGCGTTCGGCAATCTTAACCGTATGCCGGAGTATTTCAGTCATATCTTCCCTGTCTTTTTTAAGCCATGAATCCATATTTCAAGAAGTTAGTGTCATTAATATTTCATTTATCCTGACCAGGTGATGGTCATCGTGTTCTGCATCAAAAAATGCGAGGTCGACAGGTGTCATCCGCACCTTCAATCTTGGATGCAACGAAGATTGTAAGCTCTCCACTTCAGTCAGTGTTTTATATCTACGTAAATTTTTAAGCCGTTGGAGTTTAAAAAAATGAAAAACTTCTTTCATTAATAGGGCATTATAATCCAGCGAGGGCTCAAAAACCGCGGGGACATCAGCGTAATTCCATTCAACATTTCATCGATGCGCTTAAGCGCCACGTTATCTACGTCCCTCAGATGTCCAATATTTTGTTTGAATACTCCATTTGCCATCAAGTTTCTGAGACAGCAAACTATCGGGTTGATTTTCTATTTTCTTCTCCAGTCTTACGAGGGTTCCTTCCAGTCTTTCCAAAAAAAACGGCATCATCCTCGGGGAGATATTAAATACGAACTGGCGTTCAAACCACTCAAGCTTGTTCATTATCGTTGACCTTTGGATTGTGGTGTACCGGGAAATTTACCGAACGGGCAATGAAACACATTTTGTTTGCCTCTGCATGCAGGCCCTTTGCTTTTTCAATCATCGTCTTTTTGGTGACAATCACCTCCGGATTCAAAATTACCTCGGTAAACTGCCCGCTGCCGTCTTTACTTTCCTGCATCCATCCAACCGCATGATCAACGTAACCGGCGACGACTATACCATTCACTGCGCACAAATGTAAGTACCACAGCATATGACATCCCGAAAGGGAAGATACCAGTAGGTCCTCAGGAGTATATTTTGATGCGTCCCCGCGGAAAGCACTGTCTGATGACGCACCGATGGTCGGTTTACCGTGAATTGAAATTTCATGATAGCGATCGTATTCTTTGTAATCCAACGTACCTTTTCCCCTGTTTCCTTTCCACGTTATCGTGGCTTTATACTCATGCAATCGGTTCATCATTTTTCAAATTAACTTCACCCATTTACGCTCGAATCCATTGTACAGGGCTTTCTACTTTCTGCTTTCCGCTTTGAGCTTTTTCTCCATCAACCAATCCGTTTGCACATCATTGCCCAGTATGAACTCATGCTGACCAAATTTTTTGAATCCATGCTTTTCATAAAAAGCAATAGCGCGCGTATTGTTTTCCCAAACACCCAACCAGAGTCTCTCACACTTTTTTTTCTCCGCATAGGCTAAACAGGTTTGCATCAAAATATAGCCTACTCTTTTTCCGATATATTCTTTATGAACATACAGCCTTTCAATTTCAAGGAAAGATCCGGTCGTTAGTTCTTGAGGATTTTCCGAGGCCTTTATCTTGGCATAACCTGCCGGTTTTTTACTATCAACGGCGAGTAAAAAGACAGTACCTGGTTGTTTCATCTCCCTTTCAATCGCCTTTCTCGTAAAAGTTTTATTAATATAGAGCAGCATATTTTCCGGAGAATTAAATTCATCAAAACTGTCACGGAAGGTCTTGATGCTAATGGAAAGCAATGTATCAAGATCTGCCGCGTTGCAGGTTCTTACTGAGATTCCTTCGTTCATCTTTTTGCGGTTTTCGATATGGTCTCACGTTAAAATCAGTTCCATTTTAATGTTCGTGCGTTTATAAGGCCCGTCAACAGGGATTTCTGTAAAACCTATCTTTTTATACAGTGAGATCGCGGGTGTTAAAATCGTATTGGAATATAAAATTATTTTCGTTGCACCATGCATTTTTCCTTTTGCGATGGCCGCCTCCGCCAATGCATTTCCTATTTTTTTCCCCTGAAATTTTTCATTTACTGCCATCTTGGTGAGTTCATACACCGAGGGTGAAACAAATTTTAGAGCGACGGTTCCGGCTGGTCGTTTTTCATAAAACGCTATGAAAATGCTCCCCCCTTTTTTGATAATATGTTCGTGCGGGTTTTGAAGGATCTCAAAGTCTAAAGGTTCCATCTCAAAATATTTCTCAATCCATTCCCGATTAAAATTTTCAAACCAAATCTGATACTCTGGTTTGTATTCTCGAATTTCAATGGCTGTATCGATCATATCTTAATAAAATTAGGGATGACCATCTCAGCGGTCTGGACTGACTTGCGCTTTCCAGACATTCCTGAGTTGATAACCTTTATTCACCGTATAAATTCCCGCGATTGTTATGATGATCGCTATCCATATCTGCATGTTTAGTTTCTCCTGGAGTACTAACCATCCGAGGATTACAGCCACCAAAGGATTCACATAGGCATAGAGTGACACGAGCGTCATAGGTAATTTCCTCAGGGCGTAAGCGTAGGAGGCATAGGCGATCAACGATCCGAAAATAATCAAATACAAAAGTGAGTAGCCAACTTCAGGTGTCCAGGTTATATTGTTGAGGTCATCGAAAGCCAGGCTAAATGGAAGCAATAGAAAGCCTCCAAAAAACATTTGTAACCCCGCATTGACAAATGGATTGCTTTCAACGTTTTTCTTTTTGATCCAGATACTTCCTCCTGCCCATGCCGCGACAGCGGTGAAGGTGAATGCAATGCCTACAATATATTCTGTCTTAGAAAACTCTGCGATGTGTTCACTGAAAATGAGAATAATTCCTGCTAATCCCATAACGACCCCTAATATAATTGGTAGGGTTGGCCTATCTTCCCGGTGGATCGTTAGGTTAATAAGGATAACCAATAACGGCATAAGGGAACAAATAATGGCGGCGACTCCACTGGGGATGTGCATTTCAGCCCAGGCCACTAGCCCATTCCCCATCGAGATCATAAAAAATCCGGCAATCGCCTGACGTGCTAAAAGTTCTTTTGATGGCCACTTCGCTTTTCCCACCGTGAAGATAAAGGCCAGTAGCAGAAGGCCCGCGGTACATTGCCTGATCGCGGTAAACAAAAAAGGTGGGAAATGCAAAACAGCGATGCGCAAAGCAAGATAGGTTGTTCCCCAAATGATGCAGACAGCAGCCAATGCGATATATGGTAAATAGGATTGACGGTTATTCATTTTAATCTGGGTTGACCAATCGTTCGTAGACATCGGATGTCGTCCATCAAATTTCTGTTATAAACGGGAATAAAACAGTTTCAGTTTTATGAATTTTGATCAGATCAGTTTAAAACCAACTTATCTCGTCATAATTGTCTCATATGAAAATGCATTTTCATTGTGAAGAAGTTGGATTGAATTGTAACGGAGCCTGTTTCAACAGACCCATATGAATTTCTTGTTGCCAATGCAATCGATTTCGTTTAAAATGTCTAAATTGTTAAGCCTTGTGCTTTCGTGTATTTTTTCCGCGATGATATCAAAAGGCAAGCCCTATGATTTGTTTAGGACTAGCATTAGCGAGGCAATTGTTACTGATTCATTTTAGATGAATCAAATTAAAAAATTTTATCACAAAATAAACCCTGATCTATGAAAAAATGCTACCTGCTATTTTGTACGCTATTGTTTCTGCACCAGTACGGAGTAAGCCAATCCGGCTTGTTAACCGTGGCAGCAAACGAATCATCACCTGGTGATATTCAGCGATTCTATCATCACTCTTCATTCTCTCTAACGAATCCTAAACCGCTCGATTTTTCCGGGGTTAAAACGGAAGTTGCCTTGTTGGTAACAGGGGTTGTCACTGACGAAAATGATCAGGGATTTCCCGGAGTAAACATTGTGATCAAAGGTACCAGTGCAGGAACTGCCACCGATGTATCTGGAAGATATACTTTGAATGTGGAGGATGCGAATGCCGTTCTGGTATTCTCCTTTGTAGGGTATAATGAGCAGGAGATTTCGCTGGCCGGACGAACGAATTTAGATGTAAAAATGCAACCTAATATGCAGGCCCTTGAAGAAGTTGTAGTGACTGCGTTGGGTATCAAAAAGGAAACAAAACGATTGGGATATTCGACTTCGAGTGCAACACCTGAACAGATCACAGAAAATCGTACTACGAACTTTATGAACGGCCTCCAGGGAAAAATGGCCGGCGTAAATATTACGCCCATGGGCACAGGCCCATCTGGTTCCAGTAAGATTCGTATTCGTGGACAATCATCTTTTGGTGCTGTAAACAGTCCGTTGATTGTAATTAACGGTATACCAATAGACAATACCACCTTCGGCGTCGGGGGCAGTTTCGGTGGTCGTGGGGCTACGGGAAGCACAGATGGCGGCGATGGTTTATCCAGTATAAATCCGGATGATATTGAGTCAATGACTGTGTTGAAAGGTGGTGCAGCTGCCGCTTTATATGGCTCCCGCGCGAAAGACGGCGTAATCATGATCACAACAAAATCCACAGGCACAACCAGGGGAATAGGGGTGGAGTTTAATTCTAACTATACGTCGGATACGCCCCTGGATTTCACGGATTACCAATATGAATACGGACAGGGTGAGTTTGGTGTTCGTCCTATTGCAGCAAATCCAACATCCGGTGTCTGGAGTTTTGGAGAAAAATTTCAGCCGGGAATGACACAAATATTATTTGATGGTGTGGAAGTTCCTTACGAGCCTGTGAGAGACCGGATTCGCAAATTCTATCGGACTGGTAATACATGGACCAACACCGTAGCGCTTTCTTCCGGTGGAGAAAATGGTGGATTCAATCTTTCGCTGGCCAATATGGATAACCAGAGCATTCAGCCCAATACCAATTTTAATCGAAAAACTATTAACCTGGGCTTTAATCAAAAAATTAACAAAAAGTTGATTGTCTCCGGGAATATTGCATACTCAAATGAAAAGAATAAGAATCCTGTAGTTATTGCCGGACAGGATATCAGTACTCCGGTGGTGGTCTACACAATGTCGAACTCGATGCCCCTGGATCTTTTAAAAGAAAAGCGCTTTGACGCGAACGGTAATGAATTTGTTTGGTCTCGTTTTAGAAACAGAACGAATCCTTACATTTCTATTTATGACCGCTTTGAAAATATCCGCCGTGACCGTCTTTTTGGAAATATCACGGCGCGCTATAATTTCAATGACTGGCTATATCTGCAAGGAAGGATAGGCCAGGATTATTATTCCAGGGATCGGGATTTTAACGATCCGACTGGCCGTGCGTCAAATGCACCAGCCCCTCCAGGTTTTGTCAACGGAAGGTATACTCAGGAGGTCCTCAGATCCAGGGAGTTCAATGCAGATTTCCTGATGGGGGTGAACAAGAAGTTCAACAATATTGGTGTGGATATCAGCTTAGGAGGCAATCAACGATATTCACGGTTTGATCAGAACGTGGTCTTCGTGCAAGACTTTATTGTAAGGAATTTATACACCGTTATGAATGGTCGCGTGAAAGATCCATTCTATGATTTACAGGAAAAGAAAATTAATTCCTTGTATGGTGCTGCGGAAATTTCATTTAAAGAATTTTTATACTTAAACATTACCGCTCGTAACGATTGGTTCTCCACGTTATCTCCAGCCAACAGAAGTATTCTGTATCCGTCGGCTAACGCAAGTTTTGTTTTTTCTGAGGCATTCGAAAATTTACCAAATTGGTTGTCTTACGGAAAAATCAGGGCTGGTTATGCTGAAGTGGGAAGCGACGGCGATGTTGCACCATACTCCAATAATCTTTTTTATGGTGTTAATAATAATTTATTTCCCAATGCCAGTGGGGGCCTGCAACCGGTTGGCACCATTCCAACAGGCACTGTTCCTAACCCCGATTTAAAACCCATGAGTGTTTCCGAAGCTGAGTTCGGGTTGGAGTTTAAATTCTTTGACAATCGTTTAGGCCTGGACTTCACTTATTATAATAAGATTAGCAAAGACCAGATTCTTGCCGCGCAAATTTCTGACGCTTCAGGATATACAGATAAATTAATTAACGTAGGTGAAAGCAGAAACAATGGTATTGAATTGATGCTATCTGTTGTTCCGGTACAAACTTCAAATTTCAGATGGGATGTAAACTTCAACGGGTCGTACAATAATTCCGAAGTAATGTATCTGGGACCTGGTGTTAGGGAGATCGTAGTGGGAGGGAATGTTGGAAATAATTCCATTAAGCAAGTGGTTGGAGAACAGGTTGGTGGATTGTATGTGACCTCATACCTGAGAGACGATCAGGGCAGACAGGTTTTTGACACGAATAATGGCAGGCCATTGCGTGGACCGAATTTAATCCGGGTGGGTAGCGCGATACCAAAGTATTTCGGCGGTATTTTTAATTCATTCAGCTATAGGGGTATCAGTTTATCCGCCTTGATTGATTTTAAGTTGGGCCACTATTTGGGTTCTCAAACAAATTTCAATCTATGGAGACATGGTTTGCATAAGGCAACGCTGATAGGAAGAGAAGAAGGTTTTGTGATAGGTGATGGAGTGAATCAGCTAGGCGAGACAAATACCTTTTCAACGCCTCATCAGACCTACTTTGAAACTGTAAATACCAGTGGTATCCGGGAGGAATTTGCTTACAATGCGGGCTTTTGGAAATTGCGTCAGATTTCGATTGGATACGATTTCACAAAGCATATTTCAAAGACTAATTTTATAAAGGGCCTTAGATTAAGCGCGGTGGCGAACAATGTTGCCATCCTTAAGAAGTGGGTGCCCAACATTGACCCGGAACAATTTGGAAACGTCTCAGATAGAGAGATCGGACTGGAACAAACCGGTTTGCCTACGAGCCGCAGTATTGGCTTCAATTTAAATGTTAAGTTTTAATGACATTAAAAACATTGCATAAAATGAAAAAGATAAAATATATTCTCTGCCTGCTCCTCCCTTTGTGCACACTACCAAGTTGTGATAACGGGTTTGATGAGCTCAATGTCAATAAGACTTCGCCAATTAATTTGGATCCTGCTTTCCTGATGAATAATGCAATTGTTCAGGCCTCTTTTCCGCTTGAAATTATTGTCTTCGAAATCCCTATTGTACAGCAAATCGTTACACCATTTGGTGGCGTTTTAGGTGGGGGGAATTTTAATCAGGATAATAAGCCGAGAAACAGTGGCAATTGGGTGAGATATTATCGGGATGTTATGAAATCGCTGGTCGCGGTCCTGGATAAGACCGAAGGAGATGACAAACAATCAAACCTGTATCACTCAGCCAGAATCTGGCGGGCATTTGCTTCCATGATTTTAACAGACTCATACGGCGATGTACCCTATTTTGAAGCTGGAAAGGGTTCTATAGATGCCGTTTCATTGCCGAAGTATGATGCTCAGGAAGCTATATATGCTGACATTTTGAAAGAGCTGGAAGAGGCATCTGCAGCACTAGATGCAGCCAAGCCGTTGGTAACAAGTGACGTATTGTATGGTGGTGATATTAATTCCTGGAAAGCGTTTGGCTATTCATTAATGTTGAGGGCCGCTATGCGTTTGTCTAAGGTAGATGCGGCCAAGGCTCAGCAGTATGTTGCGAAAGCCGTGGCGGGTGGAGTGATACAATCCAATACGGGAAGCGCGGTTGTTCGACACACGAGCCTCTACTTTAACGCTATTGGTTCGTTTGTAAACGGGTCAGAAGCCAATAACTATTTTCTGACAGGAAATTTTGTAAATTATCTTAAGACCAACAATGACCCGAGACTTAAGTCAATTGCAGTTCGGTATGTTGGTGCTGCGAGTGGTCCTCAGCAGGTTCCTGCAAAAGCCTCGTTCGATCCTGCTGTACAAATTGGTATGCCTATGGGCTATGACAATGGTAGTATAATAGCGAAAGCTTCGGCGGATGGCCTGGCAAGTTTCTATGATTATTCGCAATTGGATCGTTTCAGGATGGGCAAAGTAGATGCACCTTGCTTTTTATTAACAAACGCCCAAACTAAACTTTTGTTGGCAGAAGCAGTTGTAAGAGGTTGGACAACCGGTAATGCCGCTGTATTGTACGAACAGGCAATCCGGGCTCATATGCTTGAGATGAGCCAATATTCACCGGCCTCCGCTATACCAGATGCTGACATTAACGCATACGTTGCGGCCCATCCTTTGAATATGGGAAGTGCATTGGCTGAAATTAACACACAGTACTGGGTGGCATCATTCCTCAATGGTCCCGAAGCATTTGCCAATTTCCGTAGAAGTGGATTTCCTGTCCTTACGCCTAATCCTTTTCCTGGAAAGGATATTAGTGGTGATTTTATCCGTAAGCTTACCTATCCGGATACGGAATTGGGGATCAACTCAACCAATGTTCAGGAAGCGATTACCCGTCAGGGAGGTAACGCTTTGGATACACGGGTCTGGTGGGATAAGCCATAAACGTTAGGTAGATTTATTAAAGTAAAGGCCCTACACATAATGATATGTGTAGGGCCTTTTGTTTTTGAAATGTTCTTAAGTATGGTGGTTTAAATCCATAGAAATCACAGAGAAGACACAGAGGTCCTTTAGATTTGGATTGTCATTAAATATTCAAATATTATAATAATAACAATTTTTATTTTTTGGTCCTTTTTTCTTTTGTGGATAAGTGTGAATTTGTGGATAACGTTAACACTGACTGAGGCGACTTAAACGGAGTTCTAGGTTTGTGACCTATTCTGTGATTCAATCCTCAGTCAGTTTTCTAAACAAGCATCAAATAGAAATTTAGGATTCGAGGCCTATTATCAAGGTTTTGATAGGTGTTTAGAATTGTTAACGGATACATTTTCAAGTAACAAGACAAATTTAATGGAAACACTTTACTTTTTAGGTATTGACATGTCAAAGAAAACGTTCCACGCAGCTTTAACGATAGATGGAACCAACATGTATCAAATGGAGGTTGAGAATCAGCCCGAGCAGATCAAGGCATTTTTCCAAGCGTTAAAGAAGAAGTTCAATTTTTCAGTAGCCCAGGTGATTGTCTGCGTTGAGCACACCGGCATTTATTGTTTGCCATTACTGGATTACCTGGTAAAAGCGAAAATCAGGGTGGCTGTTGAACCGGCTTTACAGATTAAGCAATCGCAAGGAATGAGCCGGGGCAAAACAGACAAGGTAGATGCAAAACGAATTGCCCAGTATGCATTTAAGAACCATCAGGACCTTCGGTTTTGGAAGCCACAGCGATTGGTCATACAAAAATTAAAAGCACTTCTGGTGGCGCGTGAGCGACTCGTAAAAATCAAAGTTCAGCTTCAAACGCCGATTAATGAATCCTTAGAGTACATTGAAGAATCCATAAGGAAGCTTATTGCTAAAAACTGTCAAAGCACTTTTACGGCACTTGCAAAAGATATTGTAAGAATCGAAAAGGCAATAGCTCAGCTAATACGACAAGATCCCCACATTGAGCAACAGATGCAATGGGCTACCTCTGTACCTGGAGTAGGTAAAATCACGGCCCTTAACGTAATAATAGCCACCGGGGAATTTGAACGAATATCAGAGGCTAAAAAATTTGCTTGCTATAGCGGAGTAGCCCCGTTTGAACACAGTTCTGGCAGCTCGATCCGAGGAAAGACGCGAGTTTCTAAAATGGCTAATATGACATTAAAGAGATTGCTTCACCTGGCAGCGATGTCGGCTATTAACTGTTGTGAGGAACTGAAAATGTTCTATCAAAGAAAAGTAGCGGAAGGGAAAAATAAAATGAGCGTGCTAAACGCTGTGCGTAATAAGTTGATAAGTCGGGTTTTTGTGTGCATAAAAAATAAACGCATGTATCAAAAAGATTATATTCATGCGCTTGTTTAAACCATAGAAATCACA
>JAYSOP010000724.1:0-2151 GCA_043722905.1 Chryseolinea sp. | reverse complement strand
TTTTTGTTATCCAAAGACATTAAACCCAACTACGATTATCTGAGAATGAAACTGGGGATAGGAGATTCAAAGGTACTGAAGGCTAAAATGTTGGAGAAGTGCTCAACGCTGGATATGAAAGAAATGGCCAACGACGTAGCACCATTTCTGTTTAATGCTACCGATGCAAAGAAAGTGGAGTTGTTTGAAAAGTATTTGAGGCAGGTTGAATTATGAAATAGAATGGCAGAACAAATTTCTGAAACTCAATAAATGAATTGCTCCGGCACCATTGTGAAGTTTAAGCGTACGTGTCAAAATGGAATAATTTTTAAGTCCCCAATTATCTTTTATATTCTTGACCTCGTTGAAAAAAAAGTTAAATTAGGGATGAATAGGTTTAAAATTCTTCCTATACCCGAATGCCTGATTTTAAAGCTGTCGTAAAGCGAGACTTCTTTTCTCATTTTTTAGGGCTATTTCTATTATTTGCATTAACAGGATGCACGTGGGACACCATTGCACCTTCCGGACCCGACCAACCATTGCCGTCCCTTTTGTGTGATCCTTTTATTAAAAGTGGATATACTCAAAAAGTGTCCTTCTATTCTGGTGAAAAAATGCAGGTCTTCTTCGAGTGTACCCAGCCAGTTGTACTCTGTCGATTAAATATATTCAGCATTACAGGAAGTCTTGTATTTTCCACCGCGTCTGCTTTGCCCATTGTACCTTTACTTTCAGTGGATGCTTCTGAAAATGGTTATGATTACCCCATAGCCGTAGAATTCACTGTTCCTCCCTTAAAGAGTGGGGTTTATCTGATTGAAAATAAGATCCCATTCATTATAAAAACCAGTGAGCCTGTCGATATCATGATTGTTTATCCTTCAAATACAGCGAACGCTTATGCGGCCAGTGGTGGTAAAAGTTTGTATTCGCAACAACAACGTCCCACGTCTGTTTCATTTCAAAGGCCAATACCTTTGCAATCTTCGTCTCAATCTTGCTTAAAATGGTTTACCACATTAGGAAGCATGACTTTAGGTTACATCGCGGATGTGGACCTCGATAATTTTGAAAATATCGATCAAGCAAAAGTGCTTGTTATTTCGGGTCACAGTGAATATTGGACCAGACAGGCACGGCAAAATTTTGATCATTTTGTGGATAGCGGAAAGGATGCTTTGATTCTATCTGGCAATACCATGTGGTGGCAGGTAAGATATTCAGAAGATCTCAGTAGGCTAATATGTTATAAAGAAAGCCCGGACCCTGTTTCGGACCCGATGTTAAAGAGTATTAATTGGAATGATCTCTCTTTAGACTATTCAATTCTTTCAAGCATTGGTTCCCATTTTCCAAATGGCGGATATGGCCTAAATCTGGATCAAGGCTGGAACGGTTATAAAGTCGTAGCAACACAATCTCCATTGTTTGACAATTCAGGCTTTGTAAAGGGTGATACAATAATACTTCCCTCCTGGGAGTATGATGGCGCACCAATTTCGGGATTTGATCCGGAGGGCCATCCAATAATTGACCAGGCTGCCCTGAAGTTTTCACAGGTAGAATTAATTGGTTACGATAAAGGGTTTCGGGGTACGGAAACAATTGGGACATTCATTGTTTTTAAAAAATCAGTAACCTCAGGCACTGTCATCAACACCGGTACTACTGACTGGTGCTCCGCGAATGGTATGGGTGGTCAGTCAGGTAAGGCGATCAAACAAATAACGTTTAATGCGCTTACAAAACTGTTGAATAAGGAATCGGTTTTCAGTCCATAAAGAATTATCATGGTTCCGGGCTGAAAGCCATTGGGCTGAAATACCTGTTGAGTTCTACGGCAATGTGTTGTCGCAAACCGATGAGATTTGCGACAACACTAACCTTGACCTAAATGTTAGTAATTAAACCTCAATGTTACGCCATATGTTCTGGGATCTCCGAGTACACCGGCGTAGTGGCCGGCGTTACCCCCTGCGGGCAAAAGTTGTTCGAAGTAATCTTTGTCCAGAAGATTCCGGCCCCAAATGAATAACGACAAGCCATCCGTTGCCCGAACGCCAGCCCTGGCGTTGAGTAGAGCGTAGCCGTCAATATTCAAATACTGAGAAGGAGAAGGGCTCGAAGAAAATGAGGATCGATAATACGTGTCAAATGCGAGAAATA
>JAYSOP010000723.1:0-4096 GCA_043722905.1 Chryseolinea sp. | reverse complement strand
TAGGAAAACACCAGCCAATTAAGGCCGAATAGCACGAACAATAAAACAAATAATAAGGTATGTCCTTCACGATGTATGGTCATTGAGAAAATTCTTTATTTATCTGAACAGAAAGCTAAAAAACTTGAAGCACAAAGCTAGCAATTCCTGATAGCAATCTATAGCCGAACATTCAAGATTGATGCAGACGCACAGCTTATCTTTTTCAATCCGCGAACACGCTCACAACTTCCCGAAACTTTTCGCTCCTCGACAGGGTCCGAGAGTTTGTAGTAATCATATCTCTATGGGGGAAGTTTTATACATGTTTAGTATTACCGCTTGAAGATGATTTTTAATAGCCGCCGCGAAACTTATAAGTTTTCGATACTTTGTCAATGGCCACCATATAGGCTGCAATACGCATGGGCACATTATATTCTTTTGAAATATTATACACGTTGGTGAACGCATCCTTCATGATCCGGTCTGAACGCCTGTTTACACGGTCGGCCGTCCACTTATAGCCCAGGCGGTTTTGCACCCACTCAAAATAAGATACCGTAACGCCGCCCGCGTTGGCCAGGATATCTGGCACTACCATGATTCCTTTTTCATTGATGATTTTATCAGCTCTTGAGGAGGTTGGGCCATTGGCACCTTCTACAATTAATTTGGCTTTTATGTGACCGGCATTACTGCTTCTAATCACGTCCTCAGTTGCTGCGGGCACCAAAACATCTACCGGAAGGGTCAGCAAATCTTCGTTGGAAATTTTTTCGATTCCTTCGAAGCCAACGAGTGTACTTTTATGGGTTTCGCGATACAGCACGGCTGCCTGGATGTCTATTCCTTTTTCATTGTAGTATGCACCTGAGATATCACTGATTGCCTGAACTAAAAGTCCGCGTTCACTTAAAAGTCTTGCGGCCCACGAGCCAACATTTCCAAAGCCCTGGACTGCACAAGTAGCCTTATAAGGATTTATTTTAAGCTTCTCCATAGCCGCCATCGCGGTGACCATTACTCCGCGCCCGGTGGCTTCCGTTCTTCCGAGCGAACCCCCCAGGACGATGGGTTTTCCAGTAACAACCGCGGGTACGGTCATCCCCTGTATCCTTGAGTATTGGTCCATTAGCCACGCCATTTCACGCGGTCCTGTCCCCATGTCCGGCGCCGGGATATCCTTATCCGGTCCAAATACGTCTGCCATGGCCAAAGTATAGGCACGCATCAGGCGCTCAATTTCTCCTGACGACATTAGCATTGGATCACACGCCACCCCCCCTTTTGCACCACCGTAGGGAATGTCAACAACAGCACATTTCCATGTCATCCATGCCGCAAGCGCTTTCACTTCATCCAGGTTAACCCGCATATCAAACCTTATTCCTCCTTTTGAAGGGCCTAAAATATTGGAATGAATAACGCGGTATCCTTCAAATACCCTGATGGTTCCATTATCCATTGTCACTGGTAGGGACACAATGACCTGCCGGGCAGGATTCTTTAAAACATTATAAATTTCTTCCTCCAACCCTAAAATCTGAGAAGCCTCATGAAATCTGGACATCATGGCTTCAAAAGGATTTTCTGTGTCTTTAAGAGGTGCTGGTTCGATATATGCCATAGAAGAGAAATTACAAGCGTTTCACACAACAAATGTGTGCCAATGCAGCTGGTTAAACGGTTGCTAAGATATATAAATAAGCTATGAGTTGTGAGCGGCTAGGTGTGAGATCTCCAGGTAGGCAACGATAAAAGGGGTGGAGATCAGCAAGCCATCAAAGCGGTCGAGAAAGCCACCATGCCCTGGCAGTGCATCTCCTGAGTCTTTGATTTCAATACTTCTTTTGAGCAGCGACTCAATAAGGTCTCCAAAGGTACCTCCGACAATGATGATGATGCCCACTATGATCCATTGTGGCAGTGAAAGTGAACGGAAAAAATAGGATAGACCGACTGCAAAAATTAAAGCGAGTACGGCTCCCCCGACAAAACCCTCCCACGATTTTTTTGGTGAAATGCGTTCAAACAATTTCCTTTTACCAAACCGGGTACCGGCAAAATAAGCACCGGTATCGCTTGCCCATAAAATAAACAGAAGGCCAAAGATGATCTCATAATTATACTGCCCATTTTCATATACGGCTACATTCAATAATGCAAAGGGAATAGCCACATAAAGAATTCCCAGAAAGGTAAAAGCGATATTCGTAAAAGGCTTTCGCTCAAATTTTTTATAAAGCTTGATCATGTAGACACAGGAGATCAGCGGAAAAATTAAAAAATAATACTGGCCAGGTATCGATTGTCTTTCAATAAAAAATGAAAGACAATAAATTAAAACACCACAGAGGGTGCCATAGGCTTTCTGCGGGGCAAGGCCATCTAAGCCAACCAACTGATAGAATTCCAATAACGTAAAAAGGCAGATAATAAAAAAAACGATGAGATAAGTCCATTCTCCAATGCAAACAGCTGTAATAATTCCGGCTGAACCCAGTATTCCGGTGATGAGCCTCTGCGTAAGATTATTGTATTTTTTTAGGGGAGAAGTCACCTTAATGAAGGACTATTTTACGGTCTTGAAAATATTTGTAGAAGTAATATAACAGCCCTGCCGTCAATAATGCACTGATGATAAAAACATTGGCTGGAACTGATTCCGGACTTTCAATATCAAATGTAAAGGTTCCTCGTTGATAAAAATATATCGCCACAACCGATACTGCGTTATTCACAAAATGAGCAAGTATCGCCAGCGTTAGATTTCCAGACCAATAATAGATATAACCAAAGAGTGCCCCCAGCAAAAGACGGGGAACAAAGCCAAAAAACTGAAAATGAATGGCACTGAATAAAATTGCGGCTATCCATATGGCAACATGAATGTTTTTCGTTCCGCGAAAAAGCTCATTTTGTATCAGGCCGCGGAAAACAAGTTCTTCGCCAATTGCCGGTAAAACTGCAATGATAAATAATGCCAGCATCAATTCACCAGTGGATTCAAAATTGGTGAGAAATTTTGTCAGCTCGGCGGCTGTATCCTCTCTGTCGCGAGCCCAGATTTCGAAGTTCTTTGCAAATTCAGGAAAATTTAAGGCCGCGTTCCATTCAATAAAAATTGAATTAACAGCCATGAAAATAATGACGACGAAAGCCGTTATCATCACGGGGATTAACTCCAGGCCGGGCCTTCGGAAAAAATCATTAACTGATTTTTTTTCGCGGACTAAATACAAAGCAGGGGCAACAATCAATCCCACAAAGGTGGCGAACCCCTGTATTATATACAGCGGAACTTTGATGTCAGGATTATTTACCGGAACCTGAATTGCCTCGGCAAGTTCAACCATGCTGCCCTCATAAAAGGGCAACGCAAAAAAGAAGCCAATAAGAGGCCCGACAATAATAAAGCCCAATGCTACCATGAGCAGAATTACCATCAGGTTTATTACCGGATGTTTTTCTGGACGGGCATCTAATTCATTTTCAAACATCTTCCGGGAAATAATTTAACTTTGCAGGCAAATATAGACAAGGCTAACAGCTTTTTAAACCTGCATAGTGCTTTAGTTAAAGGAATGACAAGAATCGGTAAAATAGAATTGGGGGATTTTCCCCTTTTACTGGCACCTATGGAGGATGTCAGCGATCCCCCTTTTCGCGCTGTTTGCAAAGAAGGTGGAGCAGACCTTATGTATACCGAATTCATATCGTCTGAAGGCTTGATAAGGGATGCTGCGAAAAGTCGTCAGAAACTAGATATTTTTGAATATGAAAGGCCCGTGGGCATCCAGTTGTTCGGTGGGGATATTTCCAATATGGTTGAATCAGCCCGGATTGCCACAGCAGTTAATCCCGATCTCATTGATATCAATTACGGTTGCCCGGTAAAAGCCGTGGCTTGCCGTGGGGCTGGCGCCGCGCTCCTTCAGGACATTCCTAAAATGGTGCAGATGACCGCTGAAATTGTGCGGTGCACACACTTACCGGTGACAGTAAAAACACGTCTGGGTTGGGACGATCAGACAAAAAATGTAGTAGACGTTGCTGAACGTCTTCAGGATATCGGCATTCAGGCGTTAACCATTCATGGACGCACCCGCGTTCA
>JAYSOP010000722.1:0-2143 GCA_043722905.1 Chryseolinea sp. | reverse complement strand
GCTTTCGGGTGAAGGTCATCGCTTCTTTGATTTGGTTCGTTGGGGTATTGCCGCCACTACCTTAAACGCTTACCTGGCCTATGAAAAAACAAAAGTAGCGGCTACTCCCTTTGCAGGAGCTTCTTTTACTCCTGGTAAATCAGAATATATGCCGATCCCGCAAAGAGAAATTGACGTTTTAGGGACAGCTGTATTAACGCAAAACCCCGGTTACTAAGAATTTAATTGGTATTTTTTTTAGCAAAGGCCAATGTATATTGGCCTTTGCTTTTTTTATTTGATTATGAGAAGATTTTTTCGCAGCGCCCTATTACTAACCCTCTGTGCCTGTACTTTTTCCTGCACCAGGCAAGGTGAAACTTTGTTCAGGTTGTTGACCTCCAGCGAAACTGGCATATCTTTTAATAACCAGATCACCGAAAACGATACCTTTAACATACTTACCCACGAGTATATATACAACGGTGGGGGTGTGGGCATATCTGATTTCAATAACGATGGCCTTCAGGATATTTTTTTTACGGGCAATTTAGTGGGCAATAAACTTTATCTGAATAAGGGCGATTTGGAATTCAGGGATGTCTCCGAAAATTCCGGAATAAATATATCCGGAAGGTGGAACTCGGGTGTGGCAATAGCAGATATAAACAACGACGGGTGGATGGATGTTTACGTTTGCGCTACAATGCATCCTGATTCTGTAAACAGGCGCAACATGTTGTTTATACACAATGGTCTGAATGAAAATGGAATACCCACGTTCACTGACCAGGCGGCCGCCTATGGCCTTCAACATACCGGATATAGTGTGTCATCCGCTTTTTTTGATTATGACAGGGACGGTGATCTCGACCTGTATGTACTGATTAACCAGAGGATGGATAACCTTCCCACCAATTATCGGCCAAAAATAGCCGATGGTTCCGCACCCAATAATGACCGGTTATTCCGGAATAATGGCAATGGAACTTTTAGTGATGCTACCATAAATGCAGGCATCACCCTGGAAGGCTTTGGCCTTGGATTGTCAATATCAGATCTTAACATGGATGGATGGCCCGATATATATGTCTCCAATGATTATCTCTCCAATGATGTCCTCTATATCAACAACAGGAATGGTACGTTTACGAATCGTATCGCAGAATTTATTGGGCACCAAAGTCAGTTTTCTATGGGCAATGATGCGGCGGATATTAATAATGATGGCATGCCAGACATTATTACGGTTGATATGCTTCCTGAAACCAATTATAGGAAGAAAACTACCATTGGCAATAAAAGTTATCTGAGCTATATCAACAATGAAAAATATCAATACGAGTATCAGTATGTGAGAAATATGCTACATCTGAACAATGGCATGAATCAGAAAATAAAGTTCAGTGAGATTGGGCAGCTGGCAGGTGTTCACCAAACCGAATGGAGCTGGTCTCCGCTATTTGCGGATTTTGATAATGATGGTCATAAAGACCTGATAGTCACCAATGGATTTCCTAAAGACATAACGGATAAAGATTTTGCCAACTACCGTTCCATTGTGGGCAATGTGGCAAGTGCTGGCTTGCTAGAAGACTCTATCCCTGTAGTTAAGATCCCTAACTATGTTTTTCGAAATAAAGGGAATTTAACCTTTGCAGATGTTACCAAAGAATGGGGCTTTGACCATCCCTCTTTTTCCAATGGGGCCGCCTTCGCAGACCTTGATAATGACGGTGACCTCGACTATGTAGTGAATAATATAAACAGCGAGGCGTCTGTTTATAAAAATACTTTGTTCGACGGAAAACGGAGAAAAAAGGAAAGTAACCATAATTTTCTGCGGATCAGGTTGACCGATTCCACCAATAGAAACTCCGCCATCGGGGCAAAAGTGAGATTATTTGCAAACGACTCACTTCAGTTTTACGAAAATACATTGTATCGGGGTTTTCTTTCAACCGTCGAGAATGTTATTCATTTTGGACTAGGGTCTACTCAATCAGCGGATTCCGTAATCATTGAGTGGAGTGATGGAAATATTCAACGGATAATACAGCCTGAAGTAAACAACTTGATTGTCGTTGAATATAGATCATCTCCTTCCAAAGACTTAGCCCTTTCCCGAAAATCAGTCGATCCTTTGTTTAAAAAAACCGCTCAT
>JAYSOP010000721.1:0-4395 GCA_043722905.1 Chryseolinea sp. | reverse complement strand
CAGCAGGGGAGTTGATGACGTTAAAATTTTTAATGCAGCTGTTCAGCAACTTTTACAGGAGAGCAATGAGGCAGATCAGCAATATGACCTGGAGACTTTGCATGGAGCCATGTCCGGGAGGCAGGCTGCCTGGTTCCAGAAAATTAAAGCGGAATTAAAAAGTCTGGAACAATATAAAAAACAGAAACGTATAATTAGAGCCGGGTAATAATTCACTCCTCCGGCCGGCTGTTAATCAGATTATTAAACATCGCCGCACACTGTGAAGGCTTACCAGATGCGTTAGCCACTACCAATCGCCAAAGGTGACCGATTATCACGGAACCAGCAACCAATGGCATCGGGGTATAGCGATCTAAGGCTCCATCCATTCGCCTGATCGAACCTTTTGATACCTAAATTTTGCTCATTGCGTAACGACGATGATTGTTGTGACTACAAGAAGGGCCTCCCACTTTAGATACAATAAATAGATTCATCTCGCGTCTCTTACCATAACCATGAAGTCGATTCCCATGCTGTTAAAAATTGTTTTCGTTTTCGGACTACTCGCAATCATTGTTTTTCTTTTTATGCAACAAAAACCTTTTGGAAAATTACCTTCGGGTGCACGACTTGAAAAAGTAAAAAGCTCTTCTCATTATCAAAACGGACGATTTATCAATATAATCGAAACGCCATTGATAGCAAAAGGGAGTTCGTACTGGAAGCTAATGACAAAATTCCTTGGAAAAGGCATTAATCGCGCCCCGGAAAAACCTATCCCCTTTGTCAAAACAAATCTAACATCGGATGTTGCGAGAAACCCAAGGATAATCTGGTTCGGGCACTCATCTTACCTTATTTCTCTTCACGGTAAAAATATTCTGGTGGATCCGGTATTTAGCCGAAGGGCATCACCCGTGCAATATGCCGGAATGAAAAGTTACGAGGGTACCAATGAGTACACGGCTGACGACATGCCTGAGATCGACCTTTTGGTGATCAGTCATGACCACTATGATCACCTCGACTATCATTCCATCGTGGCTTTGCGATCAAAAGTAAAACAGTTTTGCACACCCTTGGGTGTCGGACAGCACCTGACTCATTGGGGGATCGATGAGAATAAAATTACCGAGTTAGATTGGTGGCAGAGCCATTCATTTTTGCCCGGGGTTGAAATAATCGCCACACCGGCAAGGCATTTTTCTGGACGTGGATTCACGAACAATAAGACTTTATGGGCATCATTTGTGCTAAAGACAAATGAATATCGGATATTTATTGGAGGAGATTCCGGCTATGATAATAGTTTTAAGGATATCGGAATAAAGTATGGACCCTTCGACCTCGCCATGCTTGAATGTGGTCAGTATGACGTCCAATGGCCATCAATACACATGATGCCTGAGGAAGTAGCCCAGGCTGGTGTAGATTTACAGGCAAAAGTTCTCATGCCTGTTCATTGGGCCAAATTTACACTGGCACTGCATCCATGGAAAGAACCGATGGATCGATTAACAAAGAAAGCCGCGTTGCTCGGCGTAAAATTAACGACTCCTGTTGTTGGGGAACCCGTTGTTCTAAATGAAGTTTATCCGGCTCAGCAATGGTGGAAAAATTTATGAAACACTGTTTTGTAAATCAAATGTAGCGACAAATTAATTTGCGACACCACAACCCACCACTTACCTTATTGCAATTTTATATATCCTTATCTTTGTTGTCTGAGGAAAACTTTTTCCTTTGCACTCAATTAATAAGTCCCGTGGGGACGAACTTATGGTAGGCAAACAAAGTCTCATTTCTGGAAACAAGTCCCAGCGGGACGGCCTTATAAGACGCAGCAGCGAATTAAAATAAAAGCTCAACTTATTGGAAGCAAAACTTGAATTCGACCGACCACGCAGTGCTTTCAACTTATAAGGTCATCCCTACGGGATTTGAATTACTCTTGTCCACATTTCTACCATAAGGACATCCCTACGGGATTGTGCACGAGCAGTTTACATAAGGCCTTGCCTCGCAACATTATGAGAAAAGTCGTTTTAAACGGGAATGGCCGTTTTAATAGATGGGCTTCCGTTTTCCTCCTACAACAATGATATCCCTATACTCCTATATCCCGATATCCCCATATCCGTATAGTTACGCGGGGAATTTTGTAATCTTGTTATGTTACAAGCATCTTACTACCATGAAAAAATTTCTTTTTATTAACGCCATTATTCTTTTTTCGTTAACGGCCTTTGCCGACGTGCGATTGCCTAAAATTTTCGGTGATAACATGGTTTTGCAGCGTGATCATCCCATTGTGATCTGGGGGTGGAGTAATCCCAAAGAAAAGATTACCGTCTTGCTGAACAAGCAGTCAAAAACTGTGACCGCTGGCAAAGACGGAAAGTGGAAACTTTCCCTGAATCCTGAAAGCGCAGGTGGTCCTTATGTCTTTGTGGTCAAAGGAAAAAACATCCTTACTTTTAACAATGTTTTGATTGGCGAAGTATGGGTTTGCTCCGGTCAGTCCAATATGGAATGGACTGTGAGAAATAGCCAGGACGCAGAAGCAGAAATTTCCAAAGCCAATTTTCCTACTATCCGTCATATCAAAATTCCCAATAGCATCAGTGCCGAACCGTTGACCGATATAAAGGAATCCGGTTGGAAAACTTGCGATCCTCAAACCGTAGGAGATTTTACTGCCATCGGTTATTATTTTGCCCGCGAATTGGCGCAGGAGACAAGCATACCTGTTGGATTAATTAATACCTCCTGGGGAGGTACCCATATTGAAACCTGGACGAGTCGGGATGCCTTTGAGAACAGTGAAGAATTCAGGTCGATGATTGCATCCATGCCCAGACTTAACCTCGATTCAATTGCCAAAAAAAACTCAGAAAGCGCCGTTAAACGGATTGAGGCTTTGCAGGGTCCGTTATCAAAATCCAAAGCGATAATCAGTGAATGGAGGAGCGCTGAGTTCAATGATTCATCCTGGCCAGAAATGAATGTCCCTGGTCTCTGGGAAAATCAAGCACTGGGCGATTTTGACGGCACGGTATGGCTTCGCAAAACATTTTCTGTTTCTGAGAAGAATGCGGGTAAAGAAGCGGTGATTCATTTGGCAATGATTGATGATGCCGATGAGACTTTTGTGAATGGTATTCTGGTTGGTAGCCGAAAAAACTACAATGAAAAAAGAATTTATACAATCCCCTCCGGCACATTGAGGAGTGGCAAAAATGTCATTGCCGTAATGGTTAATGATACCGGTGGTGGGGGAGGTATTCACGGCGAATCCGCTGATATGAAAGTTTCCATTGCCAATGAAGCTCAATCGCTCGCAGGAGCGTGGGTATATCAGGTGGAATCCTTCCTCCAAAACACTTCTGGAGTAGGCCCCAATAGTTACCCTACTTTATTGTACAATGCCATGATTAACCCACTGCTGCCTTATACCATCCGCGGAGCCCTCTGGTACCAGGGAGAGTCTAATGCTGGCCGGGCCTTTGAATACCGGAAAGCATTCCCACTTATGATCTCTGACTGGCGGAAAAAATGGGGTCAAGGTGATTTTCCCTTTTACTTCGTCCAATTAGCGACTTTCAACGCTTCGGGTGGAAACAGTAAGAAGGGAAGTACGTGGGCGGAATTAAGGGAAGCTCAGGCGATGACGCTTGCTTTGCCTAATACCGGAATGGCGGTGACGACTGATATCGGGAATCCCCTGGACATCCATCCACGCAATAAACGCGATGTAGGGAAGCGTTTAGCCGCACTTGCCCTATCTGGTATCTACGGTAAGGATAATATTTCCGGCGGCCCAACTTTTCAATCACTTGAAAAAGAGGGGAATAAAATAATCCTCACCTTTAAAAACATTGGAACCGGATTAACTGCCCGTGATAAATATGGGTACCTCAAAGGTTTTGAAATCGCAGGAGATAACCGGCAGTTTTATTATGCCAGGGCCCACATTGAGGGTGATAAGGTTGTGGTGTCTCATGACGCTGTCAATCAACCTGTTGCCGTCCGCTTTGGATGGTCGGATGACGCAAGTGACAATAACCTTTTCAACGAGGAAGGATTCCCGGCCCCGCCATTCAGAACGGATGAATGGAAAGGTATTACCGAAAATTCCAAATTCAATATTGGTCAATAGGCGATTTGAAGGGGTGCAGAAATATCTTGAATTTTTAACTCCAATCGTTCTTTTAATCGGTAGTCGGTAATCAGTTATCGGTAATCAGTTATCGGTATTTCGGTAATAGGTACGCTGTATCCATTCATTTCCCCGAAGTTGGATTCCCAATGACTAATGCCTAATGACTGATTCTACTTTGTTAAAATGAAATTGTCATTTTATAATCCTGAAGGCATTTAATTTAAATAGACCCGCAATGCAAATGCGGG
>JAYSOP010000720.1:0-2146 GCA_043722905.1 Chryseolinea sp. | reverse complement strand
AGCCACGGAGGGCGGATATCGTTGTAGTGAAAATTGGATACCTGGTACCTGAGTTGTATGACATGCGCGCAGATTGGATTATGGCGCTTACACCAGGTGGAGTAGATCAAGATTTGGAGCGACTTGAATTCAAAAGAATCGAAAGACCAATGTTCCCCTTTGATAAGGACATGAAGGAGCCAGATTTAAAAGCTAAACTTGTCCCATTATCGCATGACCTATAGCGAGATGAAAAATTTTGATTGGTGTTAAACGCTCTCCGTTTTGCCAATTTGTGACTGTTCTTCCTTTGTCAATGGCTAAAATCGTAAGACCGACTTCAATGGCAATTCAGAAATCATTTGATAACTTGCCTGTACCCATTGATCACGAAATTTAAGTCATGAAAAAAAATTTACTAGTTGTGCTCTTGCTGTGTGTTGGAAAACTGGCAGCCCAAACAATTCCTGAAACATATCCAGTTGATCCTGCTTCTGTGGAGCAAGCCGGGGTACCAAAGGGTGAGATCCTAAAGTTTACATTCGACAACTCGAAACTATTTCCTGGCACCTCTCGCGAGATTAGCGTGTACGTGCCGGTTCAGTATAATGCAAGCAAGCCAGCGTGTGTCTATGTCAACCAGGATGGCATTCAGTGGAAGGCGCCAACTGTATTTGACAATCTGATCGCTAAAAATGAAATGCCCATCACCATCGGTGTTTTTATTACACCCGGTAAAGTATTGGCTCAAAATAAAGATGACGGACTCGATCGGTTTAACAGAAGCTTCGAATATGATGGCTTGGGTGATGCCTATTCCAGATTTTTATTGGAAGAAGTTTTTCCATTTGTTGAAAGTCAAAAAACATCCGATGGCCGATCAATCATTTTATCTAAGAGTGGAAATGACAGAGCCATCGGTGGCTCCAGCAGTGGTGCCGTTTGTGCGTTTACTGCCGCGTGGGAACGCCCTCAGGAATTTTCAAGAGTGTTCAGCACCATAGGCACCTATACAGGCCTGCGCGGTGCCGACCGATATGATATTCTGGTAAGAAAGCATGAACCTAAGCCTATTCGAATATTTATGCAGGATGGATCAAATGATTTGAATATTTATGCTGGAGATTGGTGGAAGGCAAATGAATCGATGGAGCGGGCGTTAACCTTTTCAGGCTACGATGTAAAACATGTATGGGGCGAAGGCGCTCACAATGGTCAGCACGGCACAGCTTTATTTCCGGAAGCGATGCGGTGGCTATGGCGCGATTATCCTAATCCGATTGTTGCAGGTCAAACAAGTAATGCTTTTCTCAAGGATATCCTCATCGATAAAGAAGGTTGGGAATTAGTAGGAGAGAATTATGGATTTACAGAAGGCACAGCTGTCAACGCAAAAGGAGAAGTCTTTTTTCAAGACATCCCGAATTCAAAAACCTATAAGATAGGAGTGGATGGGAAGTTGGAGTTGTACATCGCTGATTCTAAGAAAGCGAGTGGCACTACGTTTTCCATCACCGGTGATATGATAACGGCTACAGGCGGTTGGTCGGAGCCACCTACCAAACAAGTACATCGGTATAAAAACGAAAAGGCATATGAAGTGGTGGCGGAAGAAACACCGGGCAATGATGTTACCATCGCCTTCAATGGAAACATATATGTAACCTCACCGGATGGACGGGAGCGGCCCAGTAAATTGTATTTGATAAAACCCAATGGTGAGCGAAGTGTGGTGGATGAGGGATTGAAATTTATGAATGGTGTTTGTTTGTCTCCTGACCAAACACAACTCTATGCTACAGAATCCGCCACGCATTGGGTGTGGGTATATCAGATTAAGGCAGATGGTTCATTGGCCAATAAACAAAAATACGGTTGGTTGCATGTGCGCGATGTAGATGAAAACGCCTGGAGCGATGGATTAAAATGTGATCGGGACGGAAGAATATATGTCACTAGTCTTAGTGGGATTCAGGTGCTGGATCAATTGGGAAGAGTCAATGCGATTATCCCGTTACCAAAAACAAAGGGTCAGGCGTCCAACCTTTGTTTCGGAGGTTCCGATTTTGATATCATGTACGTCTCCTGCCACGACAAAGTTTTTCGAAGAAAGGTGAAGGTGAAAGGCGCAAATAATTTTGAGAAGCCTATTAAGCCCAATAATCCA
>JAYSOP010000719.1:0-3933 GCA_043722905.1 Chryseolinea sp. | reverse complement strand
CGGGAAAAACTTACCGGCACCGACTTTTTCGATTATTTTACCGAACCTCAAAAGGCGCGCGAAGTCTACCAGGAAGTATTCGCCAAAGGTTCCGTTGCCGATTCTCCACTTACCCTGCGCCACAAAAACGGGGAGCTGACCGATGTATTGTTCAATGGATCAGTCTATAAGGACGACCGGGGAAATGTTCTCGGCGTTGTGATTGTCGCCAGAGATGTTACTGATCAGAAAATAATCGCAACAGAGTTGACAGAGGCAAAGGTCTTTGCAGAGTTGGCCACAGCCATTGCCGAGGAAGCAAAAATAAAAGCAGAAAACGCCACCAGAATAGCAGAAGACGCCGTAAAGGCCAAGCAGCAATTTTTGTCAAACATGAGTCATGAAATTCGCACACCAATGAATGCGATTATCGGATTTACAAAAGTTGTTTTAAAAACCAGTTTATCTGACAAACAAAAAGAATATTTAACAGCCATAAAAGTGAGCGGGGATGCCTTGATCGTACTGATTAACGACATCCTCGACCTGGCAAAAGTAGATGCGGGAAAAATGACATTTGAAAAAACCCCTTTCAAAATGGCACTATCCATATCGACGATGCTTCATTTATTTGAGACAAAGATTCAGGAAAAAAATCTGGTGTTGACTAAAACTTACGACCCAAAAATTCCTGAGGTATTAGTGGGAGACCCAGTGCGGTTGCACCAAATTATTCTGAATCTGGTGAGTAACGCTGTAAAGTTTACAACAAAAGGAAAAATCACATTGGCTGTTCATTTATTGGAGGAAGACGAAGAGAAAGCAACCATTGAATTTGCCGTCATAGATACGGGAATTGGCATAGCAAAAAATAAAATAGAAAGTATTTTCGAAAATTTTCAACAAGCCTCCACGGGCACCACCAGACTATATGGAGGTACCGGCCTGGGGCTGGCGATCGTTAAACAATTAGTAGAAGGACAAGGTGGCAAAATTAGTGTACAGAGTACGATTGATGAGGGCTCCACTTTCAGTTTTACGCTTACTTTTTACAAAACAAAAGCAGAGGCTGAATTAGAAACAGGAATAATGGAGTTGGATAGAGAAATTAAAAACATAAAAGTATTGGTGGTTGAGGACATTGCCCTCAATCAATTACTGATGAAAACATTGTTGGATGATTTTGGGTTTGAACGTGATATTGCTGCAAACGGAAAAATTGCCATCGAAAAACTGCAAGCCAAATCCTACGATATTATTTTAATGGACTTACAAATGCCCGAAATGAACGGCTTTGAAGCCACAGAATACATTCGAAAAAGGATGAATTCCAAAATACCCATCATAGCTTTAACTGCGGATGTAACCACTGTAGATCTGGCAAAATGCAAAGCTGCAGGTATGAATGATTACATTGCAAAGCCCGTTGACGAAAAATTACTGTACAGCAAAATAGTGGGATTAGTAAAGAAACCGCTGCACATTAAATATAATGGTCAAAAAGGAAATGGAAATATTCCTAGTAATAAAGCAAAATGTATTGACCTGGCATATGCACTTCGCATTACAAAATCGGATTCAACTTTAATGATGGAGTTGATTTCAACCTATTTAAAACAAACTCCCCCTTTAGTTGTGGCTATGAAGCAAAGCTTGCTTGATAAAGATTGGCGTTCATTGTACTCGGCAGTACACAAGATGATTCCTTCTTTCTCTGTAATGGGTATCAGCAGGGATTTTGAAAACATGGCCAAAAAAATCCAGGAATATGCCAACACACAAGAGGAAGCAGATGGAATACCTAACCTGGTCTTGGAAATTGCAAAAATCTGCGGGCAAGCGTGTAAAGAATTAGAACAAGAGTATAATGAAATCAAGGAACTAGCCCATGAAAAATGATAAGATACTACTTTTCCTGGTAGATGACGACGCCGTGTTTTTAAAGTCTCTGGAAATTGAATTCCTTCAGCATGCTGACTTTGACATTAAAACATTTTCAAACGGTGAGCTTTGTTTGGAGAAAATATCACAGAATCCTGACGTAATAATTTTAGATTATCACCTGGATGGTATTAATAAAAATGCGATGAATGGCATGGAAACCCTGGATAAAATAAAAGTTATTAATCCCGATATTCCCGTTGTGATGCTCTCCTCCCAGGATAAAATTGAAGTGGCCATAGGTTGTATGCATCACAGAGCTTTTGACTATGTTGTGAAAAGCGAAACCGCCTTCATGAGGCTGCAAAAAATTATCACCACCATTTTCAGTTATAGAAAAATGGAGAAGGAATTAAGCTGGTACATGGAGAGGATGTAAGTGATGGAACCTCATACCAGGTTCGCTATTGGATCCTATAGTAAGTACCAGACCTACCGGCCGTATCTTTAGATTCCCTTTCCGTTAAAATGCTGAAGCCAACAGAGAACAAGTAATATATGTAAGAGTCTTGTGTTAAGGTGTAACTCTTTCTTGGGCAAATGTTCCATTTTTGTGTATCGATGTGTATCGGTTAAAGTCGCGCAACATTGCAGTTGGAAATTACACCTCCGTTTCGGAGCTAAATAAAATGAAAAACGAAGATAGAATAAACCTTTTCCTGGTCGATGACGATGAATTGTACTCAAAAACATTAGAAATTAATTTCCTCCAACATGCTGATTTTATCATTGAAACCTTTACTACAGGGGAACTTTGCATGGAAAACTTATCCCATAGTCCTGATGTGATCCTATTAGATTATCACCTTGACGGCCTGGACAAAAATGCCATGAACGGAATGGAAACACTGGATAAAATAAAGGTTTTCAATCCTGATATTCCCGTTGTGATGTTGTCCTGTCAAAACAAAATTGAAGTGGCAATAAACTGTATGCACCACAGGGCTTTTGACTATGTAGTGAAGGGCGAAACCGCCTTCGGGAGTTTAAGAAAGATCATGACTACCATTTTCCGAAACAAAATAATGGAAAAAGAATTGCATTGGTATATTACTACCGGAACTAAATTCCGACAAATATAGCATCGCCTATCCATACCCTGAGTAAAAATCAAACATTGAATGAGAGCGTTGTTCCCTAACTTTCGGGGACAACGCTTTTTTCTTCATAACCTATCTTAAATTAAGATCAAGGAAATCACCCAACAATTCAACTGCTACAACCATTGGGTTATTAGCAGAATCAAGACGGATCAAAGAACGACAACCCCTGATAAATAATGCAACATGTAACATGTAACATGTAACATATGTAAGAGACTTTTCTTAGTGTGTAACAAATTGGCAGGCGAATGATCCATTATTGTGTATCAAAGTTTATGTGTTTAAAGGCGCGCAACGTTGCAGCTTGAAAATAAAATACATCGGCTGAAGATTAAAATGAAAAAATGAAAAAATTATTAACAACACTTGCCATTCTCTCCGCCATTTTTATGGGCGGGTGCGATAATCTAAATACTGATCCACAACCTTCTGGCAGTTTTCCAACTGAAATGTCCTCAGGAACCACTTCACTTTTAACGATTGATCAACCCGCGTTGGCCAGTGGCCGCGCACCAGTATTGCTGGCGAGTGCAGGTAATTTTGCGATCCTGTCAAAATCAGGAATTACCGATGTCTATAAATCTACCATTACCGGAGACGTCGGCACAAGTCCAATAACCGGTGCAGCGCTTCTGTTAAGATGCTCAGAAGTGGCAGGTACAATATACACAGTCGATGCTGCAGGCCCTCTGGAATGCAGGGTGACTAGCCCCAGCATGTTAACCACAGCCGTACTTGATATGCAAGCCGCATACACTGACGCCGCAGGGCGTACTGACCCGGATTTCTTAAATTTGGGTGCTGGAGATATTGGAGGAAAAACCCTTACACCAGGCCTGTATAAATGGACCAGTGCGGTTGTCATCCCAACGGATGTTACCATCTCCGGCGGTCCGGATGATGTCTTTAT
>JAYSOP010000718.1:0-5126 GCA_043722905.1 Chryseolinea sp. | reverse complement strand
CACCTCCCCCTCTGATAATCGCTACCACATCAAAATGATTAACAATTTTTCTAATTCTTTCTAGTTGAAGAATAATGGAATCTACCGCATTATCACCTTGTAAAAGGGATGGAAAAAGGATATGAAAAAATTTATAGCCCCACGGATTTCCTCCGATTATCTTTAGAAAATCCGCGTACCCTTTGCTGGTTTGCACAGAAATGATAGCTATGCGTTGAGGCAGCATGGGAAGCTTCAATAGTTTATTCTGCATAAATATCCCTTCCTGCTGAAGTTTTAAAACCGTCTCCTGTTTTTCCCGCTCAAGTTCGCCAAGCGAAAAAACGGGATCAATATCGGTTATTCGTAAGGCAAGGCCGTGAATAGGATCGAAAGTAATTCTGGCACAAAACAGCATCCTGATGCCATCGCTCAAGGGAGCTTTCAGAATATGTAAAAAATTATTGTTGATCCTGACATAATCGTCTTTCCAAAGGGTTGACTTTACCTGGGCAATCACTTTTCCCTCAAGTTTTTCAACCAGATCAGGGTAACAATGTCCCGAATGAGGATAAAAATTAAGCTTGTTCATCTCAGCTTTGACCCAAAAGGCACTTGTATACCGTTTAGAAAGTGTCTTTTGGATACTCTGGGCAACTTCGAGCAGAGAATAAATTTTTTTATCGCCAGCAATTTCAGGCATAGTAAACCGTTAATAACAGTTGGTAAAAGACAAAAGAATTAACCAAAAAACCGGACGGAAAAGCAATAATTTACAGAAGTTTTTTATCCAAAACACGTTGATTGGCCGGTTTAAGCGGATTACTACTTTAAAATGCCAGAACCTATACCAACGTTTGGTGATCCGCCTGTGTCTAATAAAAGGCGGATAATCTATTGCCCATTTCAAACTGTCTATACGATAACCCTCTCACGTAGTTTTTTTCATTCAGCTTAAGGTTTATTTTATGGAGAATCCTTATTTGTTTCTATTGCTTTTTTTTGTTCTCGGATACGGATGGCAATCACTGTTAATGTTTTTGCGTAAAAAGAAAAATCAGCACTAACGTAGTCCATTCAATGAATCATACAGGCTATCAGGGATAGGTATGTCTGTTGGAGCCCTCATTCAATTGAAATCTCATCGAATTCCATAACCTTCAGTTCATCCAGATAAAGCATTCGCAGGTTTCTCTCCCTTAAAATTTTTATATTTGATTGGAAGACTCTCTAAAAAAATCATCTTATGTCCTTAAAATTTATCATTCTGTCAGGCGTTGTCATGCATTTTATCTACTTCACCACATTTGCACAGCGGAGCCGTAATGTACAAGATCATATTTTGATTAAGGAATCTGTAAGTATTTATATGGTGCTCAGGAAGCAAATTATGAAGGATCTCCTTGCCTAAATGAAAATTTCATTAAGGGATACGTGTACAGTGGCAACGAAAAATTTAACGGTGTACCTATGCGGTACAATATTTTTCAGGATAAAATAGAATTTCAGGACCTCGGCGTGATGTATTTGCTGGAACCAGATACCTTAATTAACAAGATAGAAATCGGGAACCAAATTCTCGTCGTAGAAAGTTTTAAATTTCTATCCAAAACACAATCTACCTTTTTGGAATTACTGGAAAGTGGAAAACTGACATTAATGGCGAAAAAAACTGTGAATTATAGAGAAAAGGTTTTGATTTCCGATATACCCGCAAAATATGTAAGGTCAGCGGATGTGTTTTACTACAAATATAAAAATGAGGATCTCATGAAGGTTGGCAGTATTAAAAACCTCGTGTCAAGTTTACCCGACAAGCAACAAGAAATCAGTAAATTTGCGAAAGAGCAAAAAATATCGTCAAAAGATAAAGACGGACTGATTAAATTTGTGAAGTATTATAACTCCATAAATGATTAATTCCAGAAACGAAACTTCCTTCGGATCATCACAAAATAAAGGGCTACGGAGCCCTTTATTTTATGATGAACGATAGTTCTTTTACATCATCGCTAAAGCCATTTCACAGCGTAATCTTTTCGGATTTCGTTACGCCAAGAATTACCCTGTCTGGCCTCAAAGTAACCAATGGCGTAATCTGGGGGGTGATTCCAGTGGGGTGTATATTAAATTCCTGGATAAAAGCTTGTAAAAAAATTGCCATCTCTGCCAGGGCGAAATTGTTTCCAATGCAAAGCCGGGGGCCGGCACCAAAAGGATAATAGGCCTTGGGCTTATCCTTATCAGTATGGTCCTTTGAAAATCTTGAAGGGTTAAAAGCGATCGGGTCAACCCAATAATTCCGGTCACGGTGCAAACCATAATAAAATAATATAACGATGGTCTTTTTAGGAAAATTGAAATCGCTGTATCCATCGTCATTCAGTGCTATCCTGTCACTTATCCAGGCAGGAGGATACAGCCGCATGCCTTCTTTAATGACGCAAAGAAGCGCATCACTTTTAACGCACTCTTCCGGAGTCAGATTTGCGGTAGCCCCTTTTAATCTTTCGAGTTCATTTGGATGATTGGCGAGTAAAAACAATGTCCACGAAAGTGCATTGGCAGTGGTCTCATGGCCGGCAATCAATAGAATCAATATTTCATCGATAACCTGTTCTTCATCCATGGGCGCGCCGGTTTCTTCATATCGGGCATCCAGCAACATATCCAGTAGATCATTGAATTTCCGGTCGCTGCTTTTCCGCTGACGAATAATGGATCTGATAATGTCCCGTGCCCCAGCGGCTTTCCTCAAATTTCTACTTACTTCACCAGACATTTTGAACCACCAGCTTTTATGCGGTTGACGGATGTCCTTTATTACGAAATCCTGTGTGTCCGTAATAAAGCGGCTAAGTTCCCCCCGCGTCTCCGCAGGTACTTTCACATTAAACAGTGTGTTGATTACAATTTCAAAGGCGATCTCGTTCATCCAAGGATAAACATCGATATGCTCACCTTTTGGGAATGTTGTTAAAAAATTATCGACCGTTTTCTTAATAATCCCATACAAGGCGTGAATTTTTTCAACATGAAAGCCCGGCTGAATTAAGCGCCTTTGCTTTAACCAGTATTCACCGTTAGATGTAAGCAAACCTTTTCCCAAAAACCTGCCCAATTGTTCAGTAAGGATGGGAGATTTGTAATAATTCTTGTGATTTGTTTTTAGCACGTAATCTATAAAACCTGGATCCTGCGTGGCAATTAATCTTCTTTTTCCCAAATTGACGGCATAGGTTCCTTTGAACCTGGCCATACTCTCCTCCATAGCACCAATAGGATCTTTGACTTGCTTATACGTGCGCACAAAAGATTCGAAGAGCGAATAACCTTTGGGCAAACTGTAGTTTTTCATACCGCAAACTTAAACTGGAATGGGAAATAACATAGTCCAGTAGTAATGCTTAAGCCTTTTACTTTTAAAACAATCCATTCAGGCCATACAAACCTACCAATAGAATAGAAATGATACTGACCCAAAAGGCTACATCATATAACGGGCCTGATTTAATGATTTCCGTTCTGTGATACTTCATGTGTATAGCAGCAAATACAATCAAGAATAACATGACCGAACCGACCGCGCCTCCAAAGAGGATCATCACCACGGGCAACTCCATAAACATGTAGGTTATCGCCCATGTGAGGGGAAAGACCCACGCGAGAACTGCTATGACCCTGCTCCTTTGCCTGAGATTGGAAAAGTCGATCCAGCGTAGCTGTCCAAATATATCAGAATACATTCTTGTCCACGCGGCAAGAGAGGCGAATAAACTCGAGTACAAAACAAAAAAAGCTCCGACCAGATACACATTCCGTACACCTTCCCCGAGTGACTCTGTATAGATCAGCGCAACGGTCTCAATTAACTGGTCGCCTTCCGGCACAACTCCCCTATTATGAAGAATAGCAGAACCCAACAAATAAAAAGCAGCTGTCACCGTGGTGTAGATGACCATGGCCACAAACGCGTCCAGGTGCATAATTTTAATCCACCCTGCGGCCCTGTTTTTCCATTGCGGAGTATCCTCATGCGGCCCCGTATAGGCCGCGTATCCTTTTTCGATACACCAATAATTATAGGCGATGATCTCATCACTGGCTACTCCTGTTATGCCGAATGCGCCGATGGCCACAGGAACGATTTCCTTTGGAAATTTAAACGTGAGGCCGCTGGCAATTTCCGACCAGGAGATGTCATATGGGGTAAAGGATAGTGCAAAAACGGACGTGATGGTCATTATGGTAAACATAAGAATCATCACAAGCGAGGCCTTTTCCACAACGGTGTAATAACCCTGATAAATAAGGAGGGCAACCGAAAAGGCGGCGATGGCTACCCAATACAATACCGGTACTGCAGGGAACAACATGTTTAGTACAATGGCTGTACTTCCCAACATACCACCCAGTTGCACCACCTTTAAAAGCAGTAATATGCATAGTATCCAGGTTGACCATCTTCCATTTCCAATCTTAGGTCCTGGCAGTTTGTTAAATATCTGCATGGCTGTTTCTCCTGTGAGGATGGTATGTTTTCCAAATTCAAGTTGGACAGCGACTTTTACCAGACAGCTGACAAGAATAACCCAAAAGGCTATATAGCCTGCCTTGGCACCCAGCACGGTAGTTGCAATTAATTCTCCTGACCCAACAATGGAGGCGGAAAGGATAAATCCGGGCCCGAGGAATGTCAATTTGTGAAAAAATGAAGAAGGGGGTTCTTTGATCGTTTTATCGGTGATCCGATAATTGTCTTTTAAGTCTGACTTCATTTTATTAAAAATGGGAGGCTAAGGTTCAGTTCAAGTTAAAAAGATAATGCTAATAACGCAGCCGAAGCCCGAAATTAAAAAAGGTTTGCCTCTATGGGAATTTTGCTAATTTTAGTTGGGAAAGCCGGGAGATGAAGTTCGCTACCTTAATTGTGTCTTTTTTAATTGTCATAGCGGTGCTGATCCCCGGTCCGAATCTTCCGGATGTGAGCATCGGTGGGTTCGATAAAGTGTTTCATATTGCCATGTTTGGGCTGTGGGCCGTAGCTGTACAATATGATTTTCGTACCAGGCAGGTAACGTTTTGGGCTGTCATTCTCACGGGCATCTTGTTCAGTGTGATCACAGAATTGTTACAACTTCTGGTGG
>JAYSOP010000717.1:0-1837 GCA_043722905.1 Chryseolinea sp. | reverse complement strand
TTTTTGTTCGGGGATTCAGATGAATTCTCTGTTAAATTTTTCTGAAGAGGTTTCAAACGTTTGAATTCGCAGTTTTCTCGTCAGATGTCCGTTTGCCTGGGGAACACCACTTGTCTTGCATCCTGGCCTTGAAGCGCTCACGCTCTTCGGCACTCATGCAGGATAATTTTTCGTAATACCGGTGTTTCCACGCAGGACCGTTGTTTCCAACCCGTCTTCGACCTCCCCAGCCGCCAAAAAGAATTTTTGCCAGTAACAATAATCCCAATGCTTCTATGAAGCGGATGTGCGGTCCTCCAAAAAGTAATGGGACCAACCAATTCCATAATACCATGGTAAGCAAACCAAACAACAACATAAAGAGTATGGCTGTCACTACCCACTTGAAGATAACTTTTGCCTTATTCATAGCGATCATATTTTAATCATGTTATGTTCTAACATTACATTTCATCATATAACAATTGTAACTTCTTTCTCAAGGCAAGGATGGCGTAGCGTTTACGCGATAAAAGTGTATTGATTGAAACGCCAGTCTCTTCGGAGATCTCGCGAAAGCTGCGATCCTCCATTTCATTTAGAATAAATATTTCACGCTGGTCAGGAGGAAGTTCATCCAGGGCCTCCATGATGGCCTCCCACAAAACCTCTTTTAGATACGCATCTTCAGGAGTGTTGCCTAAATCCGGAAGAATCTCCTGCAGGGTAATCGGTGTCTCTTCATCCGGACCCCATTGTCTGAAAAGGTCAGCACGCTTTGGACGGATAGATTCCTTTCTGTATCGATCAATGATTTTGTTGCGCGCAACAGAAAACAACCATGAAGTAACCCTGTCAAGAGACACAATGGTATCATAACCTGCCACAAACTGGTAGAAAACGTCCTGTAGTATATCTTCAGCTTCCTCGGTAGTAGAGACGCGGTTGCGGATAAAGCTCAGCAGTCGGTCTTTTTCCTTCAGGAAGGTCTGTTCTTTTGCTTGCATTGCCAGGTCCATCCCTTGCTTTGTTTATTAGAGAGACGGCGGGTAAGATGAATTATTTTATAAAACCTAAATTTATCCGTAAAGTTGACAACTTCCTGTTTATAGCATCCAATACCGCTATTGTTCTTTACCGGCAGGAGTTCGTTACATGGTTCAGGAAATCTTTATCCATCATCATAAAAATGTGCTCCATTACGTAAAAGCGGGTCACGGGAAAGAGCCGCTCCTGGTTTTTCATGGCTTTGGGCAGGACCATACATTATATGTACCCCTTCTGAAATCACTTTCATCGAAGTATACCTTATACATAATAGACTTATTTTTCCACGGCAAAAGTGAGTGGCGCGGGGGCGAAGAACCCCTGGAAAAATCCACCTGGAATAGCATCCTTAAGGTGCTTTTTACCGAACAGGGCATCACATCATTTTCAATTTTAGCGTATAGCCTTGGCGGGAAATTTGCGCTGACCACCATCGAAGGTTTCCCGCAACAGGTAAAGGAGGTGTACCTCCTGGCACCCGATGGCATCAAAACAAGTTTCTGGTATAGTCTTGCGACCTATCCCAATATTTTCAGAACTTTTTTTAAGAGTATGATCTTCCGTCACGAAAGATTTCTGATGATTGCCAATAAGTTAAACGATTATAATCTGGTGGACAAAGGTTTGATCCGGTTTGCCGACTATCAGATGAATACGGAGGCGAAAAGGAAAAGAGTGTATTACTCCTGGGTAGTATTCAGGCATCTCACTTTTGATCTGAAAAAAATCGGTACCCTTATCAATCAGAATAATATAAAATTGACACTTATCGTAGGGAAGTATGATAAGGTGATTAAGCCAGAAAATATGC
>JAYSOP010000716.1:0-2667 GCA_043722905.1 Chryseolinea sp. | reverse complement strand
CCAGATGGGAACGAGGCGATTATTTCAGCCTGTTATTTTTAAAAACACCGGATGATCAACTCTCTAAAGTGTATTATACCACACAATTAAATCCGACATCAGAATGAGGTTTCCCACTCAAATGCTTGCGATTATCATTCTCGGCTTTCTTTTGGAGTTATTTCTACCCTGGTGGTCTGTCGCCATCGCTGCTTTTATCGGAGGTCTTTTGCTGAATACCCGACACAATTTTTTCGCCGGTTTCCTGGCAATCGGTCTGCTTTGGATGGTAAAATCTTTATTAATAGATCTCAGTACTGATTCCGGTCTTGCTGACAAGGTAGCCCGCATCTTCATGCTTCATAACAAAGCCTTTTTGCTTCTCGTAACGTTTATTATTAGCGGACTGGTGGGAGGTTTTGCCTCAATGAGCGGTGGTTCTCTCCGCAGCGCAAGGAAGTAGGTTAGCAATCGAATAACCCTACGGGTGAAATAATAGTTAGCCCTTCTTAATCCCGGGTAAATATATTGCCAGGTCCTTGATTTCCAAAACGGGTTTATTTTCAGAAAAAACACCTTTACCGGCTGTGAAATGCACTTTTTCAATTACTTTCAATTCGAAAGTCAAGTTGAGGGAATTATTTTAAAATACCATTTCTAATATCCTTGACTCAAATATTTTTTCAACAGGATACTGCTGGTACGATTTTTTTAGGTTGTTCAGCATAGGCCCCTAACCTAACCGGTTTTCTATGGATGAAACTCTATTCAACGACCTCAGTCTGGACGAAAAGGCTCTATTTATTCAGGAACAAGGGCAATTTATCGAAGCCCAGGACTTCTACAGCTTTTTTATTCTTATCTACATTCTCAATCAACAACACATCAAACTTTTTTACGATTTCACAGGCCTGCTCGTGAGTGTGGAAAGCGATCAGGAAATAACCGGTGAAAACTATTTATCATCTCAATTAGAATCGTCTTTAGAAACAGACAATTGAGATTCAAAAAAATTATTGTCAGTGGAAAATTGATAAAGATTGATCTCTCCCAAGCTTAACCATACATTCTGAAATCCTTCTTAGGCGCTACTGCCGCAGATTAAATTTAATTGGCAAAACCATCCTCACTGAAACCGGCATCCCGTTGTGACTTCCGCCCTTCCATGATGGCAACAGGGAAATCACACGAATCGCTTCATTATCGTAATCTGGGTGGACGCCCTTGATAACTTCAACATCAGAAACTGAACCATCCCCATTCACGATAAATCGGACATAAACTGTTCCGTCAATTCCCTGTGACTTGGGCGCTCTCGGAAATCGGATCTTCTTCTGAATAAATTTCATAATCCCCTCAACGCCTCCTTCATAAGCTGGCATGACTTCAGCGACATCCAGAAAATCAGGAAGCACAATTGGTGCAGGTTCTATCGGATTAGTGCCGATGCCTTCAGAGGAACCTAATAACCCTTGATCTTCGCCGTTTGCATCACTCGTTTCGTTAGGAAGGAGTTCCAGTGACTCCACCACCGAATCTCGGGTAACCAGAATAGTTTTATTTCCTGGGATTCTGGTACGATCGCCAATCGGGCTTCTGGGCGGAATTCGCTCAATCAATGGCGGAGGAGTGAATATGGTACCGCCCGGGTTAAATGGTGGGGCAACTATCACAGCATTTTCATTATGAAAAATCATTGGACCCGAAAGTAATAATCCTATGACGGCTACCGTAACGCCCAGTCCTGACAATAATCGCTTTACGTAGGCCTTTCGAAGTAAGTAAGCACCGTAATCCTTGTTGCGATTTTCAAACACCACATCATCCCAGTGGCGAATGACAAATAAATTTGGTTCCATTGTAATATGATTTAGGTTACAGCAACAGGATGCGGAGCCGAACCTGTTTCCATAGAAAATGCCGAATATTTTCTGGCAGTAAACTCACGAAAAGCTATTCAAAGACCTCGCGCGGAAAATCGGTCAGATTGTTTGGGGATCAATTAAAATGTAAACACTACACTTAATTATTTGAGAGCGATCCTTGCTTTCAATTGTTGATGGTTATTGAGCATTTCAAAGTAACTATTTGGGTTCATTTGAAACAAATTAGCAGTTTCTTTAAATGAATTCATGAAACTGACAACCCTATCTTTTACAGGTTGTGGATGCAACCCGATACAATCAGCAACGGCTGCACCTAACAAATACCGAATCTGAGAATCGATCAGGTAAGCAATGTTCGAAGGCATCACTTCCCGGTAGTATTGAATTAATTCCTGAGTAAGCGTAGTGCCCTCGACTGATTTTTTGAAGTGGCGATTACGGATGGCACTTTCCAGTAAGCCAGCTTCGGCAAAGCTGGCGGGCAACAGATCATTATGAATGTGGAGGTTGTAGCCAATGTATCTCCATAAAAAAAGGAAATCCTCTTTTTCGCGTCCACTGAGAATAAAACCAGAAGTTTGCAGGCCTAGCAAAATAAGATAAGAAAAAGCAAGATTGGTACCTGCCATGTCTTCCTGATTAATGGGCAGCCCCCATTGGTTGTCCCAATTCCCTTTTTTTTGAAGATAATATCTCGCGATCGCATGAATCATTCTTATTTTATTGATGTGAAACAGACCCTCATCATTTTTTTCTAAGCTGCCAGGGATGGAAATCGCCAGAATAAAATCAGCTGTGTCAG
>JAYSOP010000715.1:0-6463 GCA_043722905.1 Chryseolinea sp. | reverse complement strand
GGAGCCTACATTGACAAAAAACCCAATGCCTATTTCATCCGAAGTGAAGGACTCATTAATTCATTGGAGGATATCGGCAAGATAGTGGTGTCTAATACCGAAGGTGGAACACCTATCCTTATCCGGAATATAGCAAATGTTCATTTCGGGCATGCCACCCGATATGGTGCCATGACCTATAATAATGAGGGGGAGGTGGTCGGTGCCATTGCCCTTATGCTGAAGGGAGAAAATTCCAGTGCAGTTGTGAAGCGGGTAAAAGAGCGTATGGAACAAATACAAAAGACGTTGCCGGAAGGAGTCGTCATTGATGCTTTTCTTGACCGAAGCCAACTTGTAGACAGGGCAATTGGCACGGTAGAGAAAAACCTGATAGAGGGTGCGTTGATCGTCATTGCTATTCTGGTTTTATTTCTTGGAAACCTGCGCGCCGGATTAATAGTGGCCTCCGTCATCCCGCTAGCCATGCTGTTCGCCGTTTCTTTGATGCACGTTTTCGGTGTATCCGGAAACCTGATGAGCCTTGGTGCGATTGACTTTGGATTGATTGTGGATGGGGCAGTAATTATAGTGGAGGCAACCATGCATCATCTCGGATTAAGGAGGTCATCGCAGCGACTAACCCAGGGCGAAATGGATCTGGAGGTATATCAATCCGCTTCACGGATACGAACGTCTGCGGCATTTGGAGAAATCATTATCCTTATCGTTTATCTTCCCATTTTGGCGTTAGTAGGGGTAGAGGGTAAAATGTTCAAACCTATGGCGCAAACGGTAAGTTTTGCCATCCTGGGAGCATTTATCTTATCACTTACATACATCCCAATGATGTCGGCCCTGTTCCTGAGCAAGATCACTGCGCATACAAGAAATTTTTCCGACAAGATGATGGATTTCTTTCATCGTACTTTTAACCCGATGGTCCATGGAGCACTCAGACACAAATTGGTCGTGATAGTCGCTTCATTGGTTTTGCTTGCCATAAGCCTCATACTTTTTATTCGAATGGGTGGAGAATTTTTGCCAACCTTAGAGGAAGGAGACTTTGCCGTGGAAACCAGGGTGCTGACTGGAAGTAGCTTGTCCTACACGATTGAAGCTGCTCAAAAGGGGTCGGAAGTTATATTGAAAAACTTTCCTGATGAAGTGAAGGAAGTTGTCGCAAAAATTGGATCTGCCGAAATTCCTACCGATCCTATGCCCATCGAAGCTTGTGACCTGATGGTGATTTTGAAAGATAAGTCGGAATGGAAAAAAGCCGACAACAGAGAATCTCTGGCCGAACTAATGGCAGAAGCCCTTGAAGTCGTTCCTGGTGTTACTTTTGGTTTTCAGCAGCCAATTCAGATGCGTTTCAATGAATTAATGAGTGGCGTCAGACAGGATGTAGCGGTTAAAATTTTTGGTGAAGATCTCGATATTTTAACAGGGCTTTCTCAAAAAATAGGTGGGATTGTCCGGAGTGTATCGGGAGCCCGTGATCTTTACGTGGAAGAAGTCTCAGGCCTCCCGCAAATTGTGATCAGGATCAATAGGGATGAGGTTGCCAAGTATGGTTTAAACATTCAGGAGATTAATCAAACCATCAATGCAGGATTTGCCGGTCAATCAGCTGGTGTGGTTTTCGAAGGAGAAAGAAGGTTTGATTTAACCGTGCGTTTGAGTTCTGAAAACAGATTAAATATAGAAGATGTCAGGGACCTGTTCATTACTACACCGAATGGACAACAGATACCACTCAAGCAGCTTGCCGACATTGATTTTATTATTGGGCCCAACCAGATTCAACGGGAAGATGCAAAGCGCAGAATAATTGTAGGCTTCAATGTCCGAGGAAGAGATGTAGCCAGCATTGTCGATGAAATAAAAGAAAAGATTGAAGCCCAGGTTAATTTTCCTTCAGGCTATTTTGTGACCTATGGTGGACAATTTGAAAATCTTGAAAAAGCTCAGGCAAGGTTGGCTATCGCTGTTCCTGTGGCATTGCTGTTAATATTTCTTTTGCTCTTTTTTACATTTAATTCTATTAAACAATCTCTTTTAATTCTTACTGCGATACCGATGGCCGCAATAGGTGGCGTATTTGCATTGTTGTTGCGCGGGATGCCATTTAGTATCTCTGCTGGAATTGGCTTTATTGCTCTGTTTGGCGTGGCGGTGTTAAATGGGATTGTGTTAATTGCAGAATTTAACCGACTAAAGAATGAAGGCTTTACTGATCTCAATGAAATTATTCTCAAAGGAACTCAGATAAGGCTCAGACCTGTATTGATGACTGCAGCGGTTGCCTCATTGGGATTTTTACCGATGGCTTTGGCCACTAGCGCGGGAGCGGAGGTTCAAAAACCTTTGGCAACAGTAGTGATTGGTGGTTTAATCAGTTCAACGATGCTGACGTTGATCGTGCTTCCCTGTTTGTATATCTATTTTGAGAGAATAGGATCTAATAAATCTAAAAACGCAACATCATGAAATTATTAATACTAGGGCTTTTGACACTGGCCACCTATAAAGGCATTTCTCAAGGCCATGGTTCTGTTGAGCAGGCTATTGCGCAGGCACTGGAAAATAACGCAAGCATGAAGGCCTCTAATTTTGAATTGGAATCTCAAAAGCAATTGCGAAAAACTTCTTTTAATCTGCCAAAAACCGAGATTACACTTCTTTATGGACAATACAACAGCTACATAAAGAATGACAACAACATTACCATTTCGCAGGCTATTCCATTTTCAGCATTGGGTAGTCAGGGATCTCTTAACAGGGCTTTGGTAAATTCAAGTGAAATAAAAAGGAGGGTTGATAAAAATGAGATTGTTCATCAGGTCAAACAGCTCTATCATCAGCTGGCATTTACAAATTCCCGTTATCAATTGTTGCTGCGGCAGGATAGTATTTATGAAGGTTTTTTGAAATCTGCATCACTAAGATATCAGACAGGAGAAACTAATTTGTTGGAGCAAACAACCGCAGAAGGCCAGAGAAATGAATCCCAAAACCAGCTTCGACAAATGGAGACCGAGATCTCAAGATTAAAAATGCGACTCAGGACAATCACCAATTCCCAATCATTTCCTGAAATCGAATTGACTGTCCTTTCCCTGGAAGAGGAAATAGATACGCTTGGATTCAAAGCGAATCCTTCACTGGCATTTATTCGTCAGCAAATTGAAGTTTCCTATAGAGAGATGAAATTACAGTCAGCCAAATTTGCACCCGATCTGTTGATCGGATTTTTTTCGCAGACCCTTATTGGTGGACCAGCCAGTGAAACTGGTAATGCTGCGACCAGGAATCACCGGTTTACAGGATTTCAGGTCGGTATTGCGCTGCCGTTGTGGTTTGCCCCACATCAGGCGAGGGTTAAATCAGCGGATTTTAAAAGAAAGGCGGATGAAAGTAGATTTGAATATTATCAAACCTCATTGCAGGGCCAACTGCAACAAGCCATTCAGGAATTGAGTACATATAAAATCAGCCTGGAATATTATACAACTTCCGGCCTACCCAATGCTGATCGTATACTGAAGCAATCTCAGGTTGCCTTTAGGGAAGGAGAAATTGGCTATACGGAATATCTTTCAGGCCTAAGGAATGCAATGAGTATACAGGAAGGTTATCTAAAAACATTAAATGACTATAACCAGAGTATCCTATATATCGAATATTTGACCGGCAACCATTTATAATATGAACCCTACCAAAGCATTATATATTAATTTATTTTTCGTTACGACCTTTGTTTTTTCATGCGGTAATAGAATGGAAAATCCTGAGGCGACCCCAGCGGAATCAGATGAGCTACACGAAGAAGTAAATACGGTGGAATTTTCTTCAGCGCAAACCACCAATGCGGGAATTGAACTCGGTAACATCGAACAAAAACAAATCAGTGGAACCATAAAAGTTAATGGTACTCTTGACGTGCCTCCCCAACAGCTTGTTTCCATATCAGTACCTCTTGGTGGCTTCCTGAAAAATACATCCTTGCTTGAGGGAACGAAGGTCCGGAAAGGGCAAATAATAGCAACAATAGAAAATCTGGATTTCATTCAGATTCAGCAGGATTATCTGGAGGCCATGAGTCAACTTGAACAAGCCCGGGCGGACTATGATCGCCAACAGTTGCTTGCAAAAGAAAACGTGAACTCACAAAAAACGTTACAACAGTCGAAAACCAATTTCTCTACCTGGCAAGCAAGAGCCAGTGGGCTCCGTGAAAAGTTAAAGGTGATTAATGTGAATGTTGGTATGGTTGAGAATGGTAATCTTAAAAGTTCTATTAACCTGTACGCACCAATCGATGGATACGTAACCGAGGTGAACGGCAACATCGGTAAATTTATAAGTCCTTCCGATGTTTTGTTTGAGATTGTTGACACGGAACACTTACATGCTGAATTAATTGTATTTGAGAAAGATGTACCAAAACTGAAAATTGGTCAAAAGGTAAGATTTACCTTAGCCAATGAAACGAAAGAACGGACCGCTACTGTTTATCTTATTGGGCGTGCGATAAGTAGTGATCGGACGATTCAGATCCATTGCCATATTGATAAAGAAGATAAAGATCTTTTGCCTGGGATGTATTTGAGTGCACTGGTAGAAACAGGTGGTACATTAGTGCCTGCTTTGCCGAATGAAGCAATCATTGACTATCAAGGTAAGAAATTCATTTTTGTTGCGCATGAGGAAAAGGCCGAAACATACAAGCCTCAGGAAAATGACACCCCATCTGACAAACAAAGCGTGACGGAAGAAACCCAGCATTTTACTATGCTTGAAGTACAGACCTCTCATAGTGAATTTGGTTTTACGGAAATCGTTGTTCCAGACAGTTTGTTCCAATCTCAAGTTGTCATTAAGGGCGCGTATTCCATTTTGTCTAAAATGAAAAACAGTGAAGAAGGCGGGCATGGACATTAGAAAAACTAAAAGAGCAAATCAAATTGGAGAAATTGACTAGTAATGACAATTCAATTTCCCTGGTTTAATCCGTTCACCATAACATGTTTACACTAATAGCGGGCAGTCTGATTTTAAGTGTTTTGCATGCACTGATACCCAACCACTGGTTGCCGGTTCTCGCGATTAGCCGGAAAGAGAATTGGACAATTAGTCAGACTACTTCCGTGACTTTTATTTCTGGCTTGTCCCACGCGTTGAGTACGGTATTAATTGGAATCGTCATAGGTGTACTGGGTGTTACGTTGGCAAAAAATATAGAGAGCTTTACACATTTGGTAGCGCCAATAATTCTCATTGGTCTTGGATTTTTCTATATCTATCAGCACCATCGGCACAAGCATTTTCATTTGCACCCACAGACTAAGCCCTTATCCAGGAGCAAGGTTATTATGGGACTGGTAGTGGCCATGTTTTTTTCACCCTGTTTTGAGATCGAGGCGTACTTTCTCATGGCCGGGGCACATGGATGGGAGCAAGTAGCTTTACTTGCCATGATTTACACCGTAGTGACAGTCACAGGAATGGTAGTATGGATCAGAATTGCTTATAGGGGATTATTTAAATTGAACTGGCATTCTCTGGAGCACAATGCTGGAATAATTACCGGGGTGACCTTAATTTTGACAGGTATTGGTTCATTTTTTATCCATTAACATTTCACCTAATGAAAGAAGAAATTCAGGATGAAAATAAAATGCAGCGTCCAAATGCTAATGACAGTGTGGAACAAATTGCAGAGCACGCTCAAAATACCGGGCATACCGATCACCATGACCATGAGAATGAAAATTTGAAATGGATTAATAATGAATGGCTTGGCGCGATGACCAGTTTGATTTTGCTGGCCTCTGGGCTTATTATGGATTTCTTTATCAAACCGCAATGGTTTTTAGAAACAACCCGTTTGATTTGGTATTCCGTCGCGTATCTACCCGTGGGTTTGCCTGTCTTATTGAAGGGGATCAGGCTGGCCATTCGGGGGGAAATCTTTACAGAATTTCTTTTAATGAGTATTGCCACAATCGGGGCATTTTATATCGGAGAATATCCAGAGGGTGTTGCCGTAATGTTATTTTATGCAATTGGCGAATTATTTCAGGGTGCAGCAGTGAATAAGGCAAAAAGAAGCATAAAGGCGCTGCTCGACGTTCGGCCTGAGAGTGCATCGGTGCTAAGAAATGGTCAGTACATTTCTGTTGATCCAACCGCGGTTAAAGTAGGGGAACAAATCCAGATAAAAGCAGGTGAACGGGTTCCATTAGATGGTGTGATGTCAAGCGATGGTAGTTCATTCAATACAGCAGCTTTAACCGGCGAAAGCAAGCCTTCAACCATTGACAAAGGAGAAACTGTATTGGCCGGAATGATCAATGAAGATAAAGCTGTAGAATTAAAGGTAACCAAGCTTTTTAATGACAGCTCCCTTGCCAGAATACTGACACTGGTGCAAAATGCTCAGGGCCGAAAAGCCAAAACTGAGTTGTTTATAAGAAAG
>JAYSOP010000714.1:0-9887 GCA_043722905.1 Chryseolinea sp. | reverse complement strand
TAATGCGGCGGTGGCGCTAACTGTCCGTATTCGATTGCTGAAGCTGTCCAAAATGGTAGTCTGAACCGATTATCTGGTGCCACTGGCCGATCTCGGTTTGAAGCAGGATACATTGGCGAAGAGCCACCTTGAAACTGGTCCTCCAGTTCATCGGGCTCTGCCCAGATTCCGTTTTCATGAAAATCTGCGCATTGTTGTTCCCAACCACGCATCGCATGATAGGCACCATCTTTATATCGGTTGGCTCTGTTTGAGGCCATCCCGACGCCATAGGTAGGCCTGTTGTTTTTTCCTGTGTCGATTCTGGCTGGCCCGAAATCTCTTAGCTGTGGCTGATCCGCCCGGTTTCTATCTCGGTTTCTTACCGCTTGTTCCGCCTGCTGGTCTATTGGAATACTTAAGTCGACCTCCATGTCAGTACGGCCACAATAAATTTGATTGGTTATCGGATTCTCCTTAGTGTAATTCACGTACACTCTTCCCTTCTTCGGTTTCTCGTCCTTGTCACGGGGAAAGGGCGGCCATGGTGGTCGGTCATCTGGCTGTTTCTCCGGATCCGGTTTTTTTTTCGGGTCCTTCACGGGATCTTTCACTGGGTCCTTCGCCGGTTCCTTTGGTTTTACTTTGTCGTCAGCTTTTGGTTTGTCTGGTGCCGGCTTAACTTCAAAGTCAGCGGGGTTACCCTTCAGGGGAACAACTTGAGGGATGTCTCGTTCAAAGGGTGATAGCTTTGGCAAAGTCAACGTTTCTGTGAGATCATTCACGCATTTGCGAATATTTTCCTGCGTTGAAGGCATCGTCCAATACACGGTAAATAAAATTAACGCGGCGAAGGCTATGATTACGCCTCCGGCGGCATCGTCAACCCCAGCAACCGTTCCGCTTAAGTCGATGAGAAGAATGGGGTTATTCCTTGCATACAAAAACACATTAACGCCATCTTTCAATCCGGCAGGATCACAACTCAACCATCGCCCCAACCACGGCAAATAGTACCTGGCACTGTGATATTCCAATCCGGATTCGTCGTCGCGCTCCATGCCTGTATAGCGATACCGTTTCGCTGCCGATTTTATGAGTTTGTTTTTCAACTGGTAAGCCGTGGTGCCATAGGGATGATACTCCTCGTAACTGATCACTCCGGCATTACTGTCCAACTCCAGCGCTGACGAGCCCAGGTGATTATGAAGCTGATACCGGACCAGCCTCGCTCCAATGATTTCCGAAGGATCGGGATTGAGTCTGGTATTTCGTTTAACCGTCTCGACCATTACAAACCGATGTCCTTCATCCATCAGGCTTAAGGAGATACGTTCAAAGTTTACGGTGTTTGATTGGTACGTTCTGTACGTTTCGAAACCCGAAATGTAAATGCGTTCATCTTTTCTCGTTAATGTCGCCCCCGCCTGTGCACTGTTCTCCGTGATTTTGCGAATGCGTTGCCCTTGTCCATCGTATTGATAATAGGTGGTTTCCGCGGTGCCGTTGCCGGCGTTCACTTTTTGTTTTGCAGTCTTGATTAACTCCTCCTTGAAATTCCAGCCCATGTCCTGCAGATGGGGCATCTGCGTAATGAAGCCGTGTTCAGGATGATGGGCGTAACTGTATTGTTGCGTTCCAATTTGTGTGGTCTTCAAACGGTTATTGGTTTGCTCATATTGATACGCCCTTCTCCACATGTTGCCAGTGGCATCGTGATCCATTTCTGCTATGTTGCCCACAACATCATATCGGTAACGCTCGGTATATTTCCTTACCGCCATCGGGTTGTCCTGCATGAACGGCGCGTCATCCCAATTGTCGTCATTCCCAAAACTCAAAGCAGCAGTATTTTCTCTACCGGTGGCTTCCTTGAGACGGTAGAGGGCGTCATAGGTATAACTGCTGACGGGGTCTACGATTTGATTGCTAAAGAACTCGGGATCGTAGGCATCATCTTTAATAAAGGTGATGTTTCCCACAAGATCATAGGTGTAGTACAAATCCTGCAGCACTTTGTTATTGTAATTGCTTTTCAGATGTACGAGCCGGAAACTTTCACTGTCATATTCAAAAGTTTTTTTTACTCCATTGCCATACTTGATAAAGTTGCGCCGGCCTTTTTCGTTGTAGTTAATGTCAGTAATGTATTCGAAGCTGCCCGCGGGATCGGCATGCTCAATCCTTTCGCCATTTAGTAACCCTGCCTCGTTATAGGATGGTTTAATGATGCTGCCATCAGGAGCAATTTGCCTTGTTGTTCTGCCGATCGCATCCGTCTCGGTCTCAACAGTAAAAAGTTCAGATTCCAGGTCATTGACCAAATTATTGCCGATCCAGTTGGTCACTTCCTTATATTTTGCAAATAATCTTCGCGTTGTGGATTTTGGTTGTCCTTTGAAGTCATACTCAGGTTTTTCTATTAAGCCTCCCGTGTCGTACTCGCGGATGGGTTTTCCTCTGAGGTTTTTTTCTTTGGCGTTGACTTCCAGTTCTCCGTACACAAATTTTTCAAATACGTGATCTAAACGGGTTACACCATCTCCGCCAGTAATTTTACTCGTTGAGGGTCGGTGTATGGCATCATATAAATATTGGAAAGTATGATTTCGCTCATCCCACACCCACGTGGGTTTTCCCATGCAATCGCTCAGCAGCCAACGCTCTCCTGCATCCATACTTATCCTGTGCATGGTGCGTCCCAGCATGTCATACGTATACTGCATTACAATATTATCGCGGCCATCGATCACCGCACGGGTATTGCCTTCAATATCCAACATCGCCCTGGTGGCTAATAATTGCATTACCGCGGGCGGCTGAACACCTGTGGAGACTTTGTCTTGCCATGCATTATGACTAACAGCATAGAAATGTCGGCCTAAGGAATCGATTAATACAACAGCCGGCGTGTTGGCGTGTACAATTGATTTTGCGAGTGCTCCTCTTTCCTGTGCAATGTCGCCTCCAAATGCTTGCAGCCTGGCATGAAACGCAGTAGCCTCTTCGCTGGTGATGGTAACATCGTTCACTTGTCCTCGTAAAGCTGCCCATTTGCTTTCTTTGATGGTATCGTTCTGATCGAAGGTTGCTTGTTGCCAGCTATCGAATACCACCCTGGAAAGGGTGCCGTCCGGGTAATCAGTACGAACCATTCTTCCGGCCGAATCATAATGCAGAATCGGCGTAACACCAAGCTCGCGTAACGCGGGTTCGGCTTCATAAAGATGGGTTGTTGAAAAGTACGGTTCGTATTGTTTTACAGGTTTACCTTTGTTGTTTAGAATAGTTCGCCCGTTACCGATCCACCTCGGGTTTGCAGGCACCTCTATGGCGACTCCATTTTCTATTTTCTTTGCGTTTCCATTTGCGGCGCGGACTTTTTTCAAGACTGAATTCCCCAGGCCATCGGTGTATTCAAAACTGTATTGGAGTTTGCTTTCCAGATTGGGTGTTCCATCGTCTTTTCGCACATGCGTCTCCCTTACAATGGTTGCGACTTTTACCGGACGAGAATTAAAGTCATAGATCATTCGGGTCGTTGCGTTTTGAAGCAGATCCTTTCCGTTCGAAAATGGATCAGTAAAGAACGCAACGGTTTCAGCCGTGCTGATATCGGCCTCAAACCCAGTAAGATCATCCGCCTGGTTCCCTTTTCCCATGATCGCCATACCAACCACCAACCCCAATGCATTGAAGCGCACTTCCGAAAGATTGTCGTTGATGTCGTACATTTTCTTAGCCGATAATACCCGGTAATCGAAGTCCGCTATGCCTGACGTGTTGCCTAATTCATCAATGGTTTTTTCAATAAACAGGTAGGTATTGTTAGCTGGATATTCAACGCGGGTTGTGCAGTCAAAAGGATCTGTATAAATGACGGGTGCATAAAATCGGTTTTGTGCAGTATTGCGTGTTTCGTTTTTACTGAGATCAAAGTATTCTATTTTTCCGGAACGTATCCACCAGTTTACATCGGTTGTGTCGTGATCAATATGACAGTACTTTGCGCCGGTGATCTCAGTATCGGTGACTCGTCGTGGGTTGATGAATGTCCCTTGCTGGTCAATATTAAATAACACATCCACTAAAGCCGGCGTAAAAGCCAGTTGATACGATTCGTAGCTCATACCTAAAGCACCATGCTGCCCGGCCGGTAAAGAAGTTTCCAAATCATAACTGCGCCACAATGTTTCTACCTGCTCGATGAGTCGAAGTTGAATTTGGGTTGGTTGATCATCGAATTTTTCGTGATACGCCTTTATATCCACATTGCCGGAAAGGATCGGAGCAAAATCGCTGATGCGGTAATGCGCAGCGGAACGTAATACCTTGCTGACTTCAAAAGTTTTAACCGACCAGGGTTGTGGTAGCCTGTAATACTTTAGTTTTTTCCCGTTTACTTTTTCTTCGGTGTCAGTAGTAACCTTCGTCTCCGTAAAAGTAATGGTCTCTTTCGTTTGAGCATCGTTTATAAAGCTGATGTGTTCCTGTTTTTTTACGGGATCGGTTAAGCGTTTGATGATCTCCAGATTATTGATAGCGGTGTTTGCCATGGCACCATTTCGTCCATAGGCTACAGAAACACTTTTTAGTAGATTTCCATATTCATCTACTTCCAGATTGAGCGTGTGCACAATTCTAGGATCTGAAATATCACGCTCATAGCTAATGGTGATGGCCTCACCTTCATGCCTAAGGAAAACGGCATGTGCATTCGTTGCTTTATGTTGCAACAACCTGATGTTGCAGTTGTGTGTTGCGACTGAGTAGGGAATTTTTGCTTTCGCTGATCCATCCAACGCAAAAACTTCTGTCCTTAGCACCATTCCCTTACAAGCCCGGTACGCTTGTATGGTTTCCGGCATCGTAAGACCTGGCGGTAACTGGGCATCGTTCAGGCGGTGTTCCTGTATACTATTATTGGCGAATGAGGGATCATTGAACCAATATTCGGTTTCGAATTGATCGAGGATTTTTTTGTTTCTGATGAAAGCTCCAGTATGATGCCATGTTCTGGTGAGCATGGGAGGCTCATGGAATTCAATAGCGGCTGCATTGGATGCTCCACTGTTTTTTAGGTAATCATACTCTTCGGTATCGATCTGGTCCACCCTGCCAAAACCGCGAAACTCTCGTTCTTCGTGGTCATAGTAGCCATGGTGGTAAGAGTACTTTGTAACAAAGCGCAGGTCAGTCACTTCGTCTATTACTTCTGTCTTCGCGATACAATGCACCGGGAAAGGCAAGTTTGTGATCCAGGGCGTGCCTGCTTTTTTATCCTCCAGGAAATATTGTGTGGAATTTTTGTACTCAACGGTAGTCTTTTTCCCCATTCCATTTTTATGCGAAACCATAATATGTGGCTTCGTGCCACCCATCAGGTCAATGTATTGCATGGGGGCAGGCTCATCTCCGGGAAGTGGAGAGGACCACACTATGCAACTTGTTCCGTTGCCGAGCAGATCGATAACATTAATTTGTGCGGGTTTAGTGGTCTGCCAGAAAGGATCTATTTCACATGGGGCGCTAAAACTGTTACCGCTTTTGTTGATCCAAACCTGCCATTTGTTATTGCCGAGATAAATAATGTCTGTGGAACCCGTGCCGCTTACATCGGCCAACTGCAGGTAGCCAGGATTGAAAGAAAACTGATCCGTAATCCGGATTGATCCCATATTCACTTTTGCGCCAAACTGGCCGTAACCTTTGTTGGGCCAATAACACACTGAGCCTTGACTGTCAATACGAACAATGTCGGCAAGACCATCACCACACATGTCTGCGAGATAAATGCTTTGCGTGCTGTCGGCAAATACAATGGCTGGCCCTTTTTCTTCATCAAAAGTTTTTGGCACCATTTCGGGGGAGTCGTAGCCAGCTGTGCCATTCGAAGGGTACCATCGAAACGCAAAATCTTCTGTAATCACCAACTCAGGTTTGCCATCGCCATTCAAATCAATCAGGCGTGTGTTGGGATCTTTTATATCGATGGATGGCATTTGCGCAAACGCGCGAAAAGGCAGCCAGTCGTGATCATCGGTGAGCTTAAAATATCCATTCAAGCCGGGCTGATAAGAAACAACTTGCTTCGTTCCGTTAGCGTCAAGATCCATCAACTGCAAAGCGCCAGTTTGAATGCCTGTAAAAGAGGGCTTCGGTGAAACCAATTGAGCACGGGAAAAATGTGCTTGTCCTAAATTACTTTTGTAATACCAGGCATCGGCCTGCTCCGTTAATATTCCTGGAAGGCCTTCGTTGTAAAAGTCGGTCCATTGGTAGTTACCACTTAAACCTGTGGGCGCATGTATTAAATCTTCCTTATCAACAGGATGAATAATTTTATTCCACTTTAACCTTTGGTATTCAAAAACGAGGGGAGGTAACGATTCGGAATAGTAGATTCCTTGCTTTTGGATATAGCCTTTTTGGTGAATTTCCTTCAGGTAAGTGACTTCAACAGGCAGCTGAGGATCTTCAGGTTGTTCGTACTTCATATCGAGTGAGCGAACCAGTGTTTTAACTCCAGAATTCAATTCATTGAAATGATGAAACATCATCACTCTTTCACAAAGGCGATAGGTGCGTATTTCAAATCCGGCTTTATAATTGGAAAATGCATCTTTGCGCGCCTTCCAGGATCCGGTTTCGGCGCTTAAATTTTGCTGATGCTCTCCATAATCAAAGACGACATCAAACATGTAATCGGTTGGCATGCCTTGATCCTGGTAGAGCGCGTCGATCTGGGCAGGGTCTGATACGTATGCCGGGTAAAACGGATTCCTATTACCGTATTGAATACTTTTTAGATATTTGTTAGTGAACGGTGCGGTGCCATTTACTCTGTATTGTTCATGAAGCGATGCCGGGACGTTTATTTTATCTTCTTGTTTATAGATGTACCGCATGCAGTTGCCTTTATCATCAAAACTGATTTCAGGCAACCACTGGAAAATACGCTTGTCATTTTGTGGGTCGGCAATTCTGCATCCGGCTGTGATGCCAAAAAAAGTGACTACGTTTTCTTTTGTTGTTATTTTCCAGTAAAACCTATACTTATCATTCAATGGTATTACCTTTTCAATCCGGGCAAATAATCCTTCAATGCGAGGGCGGTATAATTTGATTTGGAAGGTTGTGGATAGTGCGGTTTCATGATGAGTAACTGGAACCAGGTCCTCGGCTCCTGAAAACAAAAAGACGTCACTTTCTTCTTCGTCCTGATACCTCGGAAGTCTTTTATCTGTTTTCCGTTGGATGCTTGGGTAACTAACATCCCAGCCAATGCCAAAAATATTATTTCCGCTGCCTGAATTGTAACTCAACGACAGCGATGGTTGAAAACCACCGCGCGAAGGTGATATCGGTAACGGAAGGGAAAATGAACCGGTACCATTTACTGCATTTACTGAAAATTTTTCATCGATACCTCTGAGAGCTCCACCACCTTTGGGCAGCGTTATAGAGGGGATGTCGATGGCTTTTGATTTTGTTGCAGCTCCATCCTGCTTCAGAAATGGTGACGATGAATTTTTTTCAGATTGGAAGTCCATCTTTGATTGTTTATTTTTCTAGGTAAGTAATACACGGATTCTGGTTTCCCTGCCGAAGCATCAACGAAAGTTGCATCAATGATCGGACTTCACTTCTTCGAATACTCAAGGTTTCGAACATTCCTCAAGGTGCTGTTTACCGATTTGACGGAACGACTGCATTTGTCTATCAAAGAAATAAAGGGCAACACAAAAACAATTGTGCTCAGAACTTTAAAGGAAAGAAGACAGACTAAACAGAGAACTTAGTTGTTATAGCGGAAATCGGTTGGCAAACCAATCCTGATCGCAATTAAAACTTTAATTACAGGTTAGATATTTCTCCAGGCGTATCAAAAGTAAAAAAGGTGAAGCTCCTGATCAATCCCCTAAAAGAGGGAATTTTTTTTTAGTGCCCGTCAATTTTTTCGAAGAGGAATTTCCCTGATTTTCTTGATCAATTATAAATATCAATAATTATCATGATGTATGGACCTACTCAGTGGTTTTTATTCTTTCTGGGTATGTAAGCCTCGATGACGATTACTGGTAAAGGAGGGTGCGCTATTGCCAGGCCACCACGGGATTCGTTACCTTTAACACAGTTTGATGTTCTTTGCATTCCCTCATTTTGTGCGCAATTCGGGAGCGGGGCAACGCTTTATTCCAGGCTGGGACAGTTCTTATCGGAAGGCTTTATGCTGATTTTCGACTGTTGAAGAGTTTTTATGCCCATGGAGAATTTGAAGCCCTCACCTTAGCGAGATTAAAACAGCCCACACGCTTTGAGACCTTACCTGATCAGGTTTACGGAAGTTATTTCGGTCTTGGTAAACGGTATAATATTTCAAGAAAAATCAAAGGGTCGGTAATCGGTCTTTACAGGGTAGACTACAAGGGCACTGTTCCCGGGCTTAACAAAATAAATCTCCGCATTGGTTTTGACCTCAATATTAAAAAGGAGAAAAAGAAACAATATAATTAGGTTTTTGAGTCAACGATTCACTTTAATTTTAACAAGGGCATGAGGAACGGCTATATTAACCTGCCGCTTTTGGTAGACTATCGACCAGTTCCCAGTTTTGCCGTTTTAGCAGATCCATAATTTGGCAACTTATTAAAAGTTGTAAATGACAACATTCCCGGACTCAATATATTTATGTTCTCGAGGAAGCAATAATTCGTTTACTGAATCTCCGTTTGGAGTAAATATATTTGGGATCACCATTCTTGGATTACAATCTTCATTGATTAAAGTGCCTTTCAAAATCTTCATATCGAGACTTAATTCAATCTTTATCCTGCCGGATTGCCTTGAACTATAACATATTTTAAAAAATGAAAAGCTGTGGATTCAGTAATGTTGTTAGAAGGAATGACATCGTTCGTTCGCATTGCTACCGTTCTTATTCAAGAATTAAAAAAACAACATTCTTATAATCTGGAAGGGCAAGGGATATAACCAAGAAATGGTATTCGGACCGCCGGAATAGTATGTAGGAAACAAGCACAATACGAAAGTAACTATCGCGATATATCTTAAGACCCCCGGTGTTTCGGACCTATGTAAAATATACAATGAGATAAAAATGGAAGGTGACAAGTATGCCATGCTCCTCGTTATATCAAACGTCCATAGTGCTACAAAAATGATGACCAGATGGGCTGCGGCATAGGCAAGCAACAACGACCATCGTTTTTGTATTATCAGGAGTAGAAGAGCCGACAACACGACCACCCAGAAACCCTCAAGGCCGGTCCAGATACCAAATGGCATGGCATTGACATGTTCAATAGCATGGTTTAATAAATAATTAGCCATCCCTGCCGAATTTGTCTTCAACCCCATAAAATGGCCTAATGAAAATCTGATTGCAAAGTAAGCAACCCATGAGAGGACAAGAGCGGTCGTCTTAACATTAAAGGTAAATAAGGTCTTCAGGGTTACTTTTTTATCCGATGAATGCTCTCTTTCGATAATGAAGAAAATATAAATCAATGACGACGCAATGAGCGCTCTTTCGTCGGTATAAAAACCAAGCAAGGAACTTGCAAAAATAACCAAGGGCCTTTCCGATAACATTGCTATGAAAATAAAGAGATACGCCAGTACGTCGAAGAATCCCCTGTAATCAGAGCAGAGAACATTCCCTGTAAAAATGAATGCGATTGAAACGCTGAGGAGCAATGATTCGGCGCCTTTGCCGCTTATTTTTTTAAACAATTCTGTTGTGCAAAAGAAGAGGAGTACTAATGAAGTAAATTGTAGCAACAGATACCCATTGGTTGAAGAAATGCCGAGGAACTTTCCAATAAGAACCGGCGTAAACCTAAATGAAATGTTGGCTGCATGTGAATTAGGGGAGTAGTTGTGGG
>JAYSOP010000713.1:0-1511 GCA_043722905.1 Chryseolinea sp. | reverse complement strand
ATTTTCACTGGGCTGGGAAGCTTCTTGTTCTTTTGGGCAAACATTACTCATAAAGATGACAAAGATCAGTTTGTAATTTGATGGCCGTCATAATGCGGAAAAATTCCGGGCATAACTTTGCAGGATGATAGGTTTTCCATCCCAGGCTGAGCTGATAAAAAAATACGATGTTCCCACTCCCCGGTACACCAGTTACCCCACTGTGCCTTTTTGGGACACAGAACAATTTACTACTGAAAAATGGATTGAGTCCGTTAAAAAGATTTTCGATGAGTCCAATGATACAAAGGGTATAAGTTTATACCTCCATCTTCCTTTCTGCGAAAGCTTGTGTACTTATTGCGCCTGCAACAAAAGGATTACGAAAAACCACGCGGTTGAAGTAAATTACATTCGCTCACTACTGAAGGAATGGTCTCATTATATAAAGATCTTTGGAAGAAAACCGGTCATCCGTGAATTGCATCTGGGAGGTGGAACACCCACTTTTTTTAGTGCTGAGAATTTAAAGTGGCTAATCACTTACGTGCTGGAAGAAGGGTTTATTCATGATGACAATGAGTTTAGTTTTGAAGGCCATCCGAACAATACATCTATAAAACATCTTCAGACGCTATATGATTTAGGTTTCAGTCGCGTTAGTTTTGGCGTACAAGACCTCAATGAAAAAGTGCAAAAAACAATAAACCGTATTCAGCCATTTGAGAACCTTGCGCAGGTAACGAACTGGAGCAGAATAATTGGGTATAAATCAGTTAGTTTTGATCTAATTTACGGTTTGCCTTTCCAGACGCCTGGTACGATAGAGGATACCATCCGCCAAGTGCTGACCTTAAAACCTGACCGTGTTTCATTTTACAGTTATGCCCATGTTCCATGGTTGAGTCCAGCCCAACGCGGATATGAAGATGCTGATTTACCAACGGATATTCAAAAGCGGAGTTTGTATGACACAGGGCGGAGTTTGCTTAAAATGAGAGGTTATCAAGACATTGGGATGGATCATTTCGCCCTTCCCCATGACGCTTTATCGCACGCCCAGGCACACGGTAAACTTCATCGCAACTTCATGGGGTATACTACAACCAATACGGAATTGCTGATAGGATTGGGGGCATCTGCTATCAGTGATGCAAAATATGCTTACGCGCAGAATGCTAAAACGGTGGAAGATTATGCACAAACGATCGCCGATAATATTCTGGCTGTCTTTAAAGGCCATATCCAGACAAAAAATGATTTAAAAATCAAAGAATGCATTTTAGAAATTGCTTGTTCCGGAAAGATAAAAAAAGAAAATATTTTTAAAGTAGACGATCCTTTTACCATGCAAAACATTTCAATGATGCACCGTGAAGGAATTTTACTACGCAACGCAGAAGGTTTCCAGGTATCTGAAACCGGAAGGGCATTTATCAGGAATATTTGCAGTGTATTTGATCAAAAATTGCAAATGAAAGAAGGAACGCCCCCAATCCGTTTTAGCCAATCTATTTAAATGCCAATACTTA
>JAYSOP010000712.1:0-4359 GCA_043722905.1 Chryseolinea sp. | reverse complement strand
CGGGACACTATAAGAAAAGTCGATTTAAATCGGGTAATCGCCATTTTATTATGGACTTTCGTTTTTACCCGGACAATAGTGATAAGGTTATAAAGTTGGTGATCACACCTCAGATTGTCCGACCTTTTCCATAGCAACCTCTTCAAAGGCCTGGGTAAAAACCTCAACGGATTGGGCACCCGAAATAGCAAATTTATTATCAATGATGTATAAGGGAACGCCGGTTATACCCAGATCGTAGAGTTCCTTTTCGGCCATTTCAATTTCGATTTTACCGGTGCTGCTGGCCAGAAGTTGTTCCATTTTCATGCGGTCCAACCCGGCTTGTTCTGCTATATCAAGCAGATTTTCAATCTTCGAAAGGTCAATGCCTTCTGTAAAGTAAGCTTTGAAAAATGCTTCCGTTACTTCACTTTGTTTATCCTCTTCTTTTGCGATCAGGATAATGCGGTGGGCATTTCGCGTATTAGGAGATACCTTCTGCAGTTCCATATTAAAGGTAAGACCTTCCTGTTCCGCTATCTGTTTAACGTGACTGGTTAATTCGTGAAATTTTGACTCGCTCCCAAACTTGTTGATAAGGTATTGACGGTAATCGGCGCCATTTTCATCCATATGCGGATTGAGTTCAAAAGGAAAATATTCTACCTCAAAATCAAACCGGTCTGATGACTGGTGGATCGCTTTCTCTAACCTCCGTTTACCGATGTAACACCAGGGACACACCACGTCAGACACTACGCCAATCTTAATCCGTTCTTTGCTCATATTTAATTTTTACTTTAAACAGGGGTCCAAAACCATTGGTTCAATCCCTTGTTATAGGGTTGTGAAAATCCCGTGCCCTCTAATAAATGGATTTTTATAATTTTAATCCTTTATTGTATTTTTGCACCTGCCTAACTGAAAACCAGGCTATTAACACAGAAAACGCGTAAAAAATGACAGTTGACGAAAAGGTAAAATTTAAAGTTAAAGATCTTTCCCTGGCAGAATGGGGGAGAAAAGAAATCAAATTAGCGGAGGCCGAAATGCCCGGCTTAATGTCTACCCGTGAAGAATTCGGCAGGAAAAAGCCCTTAAAAGGAGCAAGAATTGCCGGTTGTTTGCACATGACTATTCAAACTGCGGTGCTCATTGAGACCTTGATCGAACTGGGCGCGGAAGTTTCCTGGTCATCGTGTAATATTTTTTCAACACAGGATCACGCAGCCGCAGCCATTGCAGCTGCAGGAATTCCAGTGTATGCCTGGAAAGGTATGAATGAAAAAGAGTTTGACTGGTGTATCGAACAAACGCTTTTTGCTTTTAAGGATGGCAAACCCTTAAATATGATTCTTGATGACGGAGGTGATCTTACCAACATGGTGCTCGATCGTTTTCCTGAAATGGTTTCTGGCATCCGGGGTATCTCTGAAGAAACCACAACGGGTGTTCACAGGCTTATTGAGCGAATGAACAATGGAAAACTCCCGATACCTGCTATCAACATCAATGACTCTGTTACCAAGTCGAAATTCGACAACAAATACGGTTGCAAGGAATCATGCGTTGACGCAATACGCAGGGCTACAGATGTGATGATTGCCGGAAAAGTAGCTGTCGTTGCCGGTTACGGGGACGTGGGAAAAGGTTCTGCCGCCTCTTTACGGGGTGCGGGGGCAAGAGTGATTGTTACTGAGATCGATCCAATATGCGCGCTCCAGGCTGCGATGGATGGATTTGCCGTAAAAAAGATGGACGATGCCGCGAAGGAGGCCGATATTATTGTTACCGCAACAGGTAATCACAGCATAGTTATTGACCGGCATTTTAAAAGTATGAAGGATAAAACTATTGTATGCAATATCGGACATTTTGATAATGAGATCGATGTAGCCTGGTTAAACGAAAATGCTGAAAAAGATACTATTAAACCGCAGGTCGACATTTACACATTAAAAAATGGCCGGGAAATTATCCTGCTTGCCGAAGGCCGTCTCGTGAATCTGGGTTGTGCCATGGGTCATCCTTCTTTTGTAATGTCAAATTCGTTCACAAACCAGACGCTGGCTCAGTTAGAACTTTGGACTAATTCTGACAAATACGAGAATAAGGTATACATGCTGCCCAAGCACCTTGACGAAAAAGTAGCTCGGTTGCACCTGAAGAAAATTGGCGTGGATCTGGAAGAACTTTCTGCTTCTCAGGCGAAGTATATTGGCGTGGAAGTGACGGGACCTTTTAAACCAGATTATTACAGATATTAATATTTTTAAAACCGAACAAAAAACCCTGGGATAACTCAGGGTTTTTTGTTGTGCATTGTGATCACCTGGCGCGGAAGTTATTTCCGTGCCTCTGAGCGGGGTAAGGTGGTGACTCTGGCCCCTCTCAGAGTACTCGTAACGAGACTCCTGAGGCTCTCGAATAACTAATGAATGTGCAATTCCCGCTGGATGCCTTCTAAAGATTTACCTTTTGTTTCAGGTATTATTTTCCAGGCAAAAAACCCATGCAAGGCCATCATGACCGTAAATAAAAGGAAGGAATAGAATCCGCCGTTCTCCGAGGATTCTGCTAATATGGGAAACGACCAGGAAATTATTACCGCCATTATCCAATGGGTGAAACTTCCCAGCGTTTGCCCCTGCTCACGAACTTTGTTTGGAAATATTTCAGCCATGAAAACCCAGATAACGGCCCCCTGAGAAAAAGCGAAGAAGGCAATAAATCCTACCAGATAAAACATGACCGCGTACCCATCAAAATCACGGGTATAGAAAACCCAGGTTACCAACCCCAGGGCTATCACCATTCCTACTGAGCCGATGATAAGCAATGTTTTCCTTCCGAATTTATCAATCACCGAAATGGCAAGTAGCGTAAAGATCATATTGGTTACACCAATTGATACAGCCTGCAACAAGGCAGTATCCTTGGCCAGACCGGTCATCTCAAAAATGCGGGGAGCATAATACATGATGGCATTGATGCCCGAAAGCTGATTGAACATGGCCAGCACCACTACATACATGATGGGTTTGTTGTACTGACCATTAAAAAGACTTTCTTTCACGGTTCCTACAGCGGAATGAAGGCTCTCCTGAATATTCCGTAAAGCCTGTGGCACATTGGTTTCACCAATGGCGCTCAGGACTTTTTCAGCCTCAGCATTCTGTTCATTTTTTACCAGCCAACGGGGACTTTCCGGGATAAAGAAAACCATTACAAAAAATATCAGGGCCGGGAATGCCTGAATTCCTAACATCCAGCGCCACGCTTCATCACTGATGCCAAATAATAAATAGTTGGATAAAAATGCGATGAGAATGCCACTGACAATGTTAAACTGAAAAAGGGCCACCAACCGGCCTCGCTTATGGGCTGGGGAAATCTCTGAGATATACATCGGACCCACCACGGAAGAGGCCCCCACACCAATCCCACCTAAAAACCTGAACATAACAAACAATAACCAGGAATCGGTAAGGGCAGTGACAAGAGAGGTAAGTAGATACAGCAGACCAATGGCCTGGAGTACTCTTTTCCTGCCAAATTTTTCCGCCGGTTTTCCAGCGATCAGGGATCCGATCACGGTACCGATAAGAGCGGAGGCTACCGTAAAACCGTGAGCAAACTTATCGAGAGACCAGAGTGCTTGAATACTGCTTTCTACCCCCGAAATTACGGCGGTGTCAAAGCCAAAAAGAAAACCGCCCAGGGCGGCAACAATCGCATTGCGAAAAGCGGTATTGGGTTGAGGCATGTGGATTGAATTATGCCTTTAAGTTAATCAGAATATGATCAATGCAAAATCATTGGCCAGGTTGTATTCTCCGTTGAAAGAGTGGTTTTAAAATTACGCGGTCCAATACAATCAGGGCAAGGGCCAGGTTTAAAAAAACGATGATGTTGACTACGAGCTTACCATCCACTGGTATCGAGGGTAAAGTGAATCGAATATATTGTTGTGTTAAAGGAATTTGATTTAAATCAATGGTGGTGTTTGATTGATCGAAAACTCCGGCGGACAGTAACCAGGCCCCAATGCCCATGGTCAATATGACGCCCATCAATAAAAAAATCCCATTGGAAGTAGACAAACCAGGTTTCGCGAGAGATTCATCCAGCCGGTTCATTACAGAAAATGTAAAATTTTTAGACGGCTCGTCCCGTTTTTGCCCATGCAAATTATGAGAAATAATTTTCAGGATCTGCAATCTTTTTTGTAAGTCATCTCGCGTTGTCAGGAGATTTTCTACGCTTGATTTTGCAGCTGGCGAAAGTTTATTATCGAGGTAATCCAATAATTGCTCATCGATATTGCTTGGTGTCTTTTCCATCTCCTCCATTGTTTTACGTCAAAAATATCTCGCT
>JAYSOP010000711.1:0-4438 GCA_043722905.1 Chryseolinea sp. | reverse complement strand
ATGGTTGACTTTTTTAGCATCAAAATTAGGGAAGTAAAATTACTGGTTTCGTCAATATCCTAATCCATTAGGACAACCTTCCATATCGTTTAGATGAATCGTATACGAACGAGAAAAACTTTGAGAGAACTGGTTTTTTTCCCTCGGCAAATAATATTTCCTACATGAACCCGCCACTCACCACGCTTAACCCGCCTTTGATCATTCTTGTGATCGTAAAAACGCTTTTGGCTTTATAATATGCAATATTCTTGCGACATTTCCTCAGCTACAAATGCACAATCCGTAAACTCATATGAGGTGCATCACGGGGTTGTCAGAAATTGAACCGGGCTATCTTATCCATAATTTTAAAAAGAAGAATGAAACGCAGAGACATTATTAAAAATTTGGCGATTATGCCTTTTGCAGGAAGTTTTCTGCCCAACGAGACGACTGCTGCTGCGGTGAAGGTTGAAGGATCTGGTTCAGCGGCACTTGAAATAGGGCCCAGGATTTACGAATCAATCGGGGTTGACCCCGTTATTAACTGCCGGGGTACTTTTACCATTATAGGTGGATCGCTCGAGAGACCAGAAGTTCTGGCCGCATCCAAAGCAGCGTCCGCTTATTTTGTACAGTATGATGAAATGTCTTTTGGTGTTGGCCGCCGCCTGGCCGAAATTACAGGAGCCGAATGGGGGATGGTTTCCGCAGGATGTGCAGCCGGATTAAAGCACGTTACAGCAGCTTGTGTAACCGGTGGAAATCCAGAAAAACTTATCCGCATTCCGGATCTGACAGGCCTTGAAAAAACCGAAGTTATCATTCCACGATCTTCGCGTAATGCATACGACCACGCGATTCGCAACATTGGTGTAAAGATCATCATGGTGGAAACGCCCGAAGAACTTCAGGCGGCTATCAATTCGCGAACAGCGATGATTTACCTCATGGCCGATAATGATTCAGAAAAAGGAAAACCACTTTCACTGGAGGCTGTTTCCCGTATTGCCCAACCTAAGAATATTCCTATACTCGTGGATGCAGCCGCGGAAATTTTAACTATCCCCAACGTTCACCTTCAGCGAGGCGCTACCATCGTTGCCTACAGCGGTGGTAAGGCTATCTGCGGACCGCAATGCGCAGGATTGTTGCTAGGTAAAAAGGATATTCTGATGGCTGCATGGCAGGCAAGTTCGCCTCATCATGGACCGGGTCGGGACAATAAGGTTGGCAAAGAAGAGATGATGGGTATGCTCGCCGCTGTGGAGGCATGGACAACCCGTGATCATCAGGGTGAATGGAAGACATGGCTAGGCTGGCTGGATGCTATCGCGAAACGCATTTCCAAAATTGATGGCATAGAAACCTCTGTCCACGAACCCACTGATTTATCTAATCGTTCGCCGGTGTTAAACATCACCTGGAATCCCGATAAACTACACATAACAGCAGAAGAAGTAGCAGAAGATTTTGCCAGGAATAAACCAAGGATCGCCATTGGCGCAACGAGCAAAGAAGGTAGTACTACGCTGGTGGTAACCTCAGGTCAGATGCAACCCGGCAATGAAAAAATAGTGGCCGACAGAATTCATGCTATATTATCTAAAAAACGCGCCCCCAGGCCAACAGAAATGCTGGCGCCCAAAGTGACCATTGATGGCCACTGGGATGTAACGGTAGAATTTTTTAACAGCATGAGCCAGCACACTTTATACGTACAGCAGGATGGCAATTGGATTCAGGGTACGCACAAATCTGATTTTTCAACGCAGGAAGTTGTCGGCGTGGTGGAGGGTGATCAGGTAAAACTACGCAGTAACCTTCGCATGCCCGGCAATGGTGTCACGTATTTATTTTCAGGTACAGTTGCAGCAGAGGTTATTACGGGATCAATTTATCTGGGCGAATATCTCAACGCGAAATTCACTGCAAAACGGGCTACTTACCGGGGCGATCGCAAACGTATTGAAATCCCCGGTGGTCCACCTCTTGCAACATAAGTTAAACCTGTTTATTAACTTCCGGATTTATGGGCTCATCCATTTTTTTGAATGGAGTTAGTTAACAGTACACGTTCCGTAATTGTCGAAGCATTACTGTCCAATTTTTACACTCGAAGGAAAAACCAATAGAAGAAAAATGTTTAATCGGAAGAAATCAGGTCGCTACAGGATGAATTATTTTAGGTTAACAATTACCCTTTTTCTTTTTGTTTGTCATAGCGGCATTCACGCGCAGCAAAGCCAGGCAATAGATATCTTATTAAAAGGTGGGCACGTCATTGACCCGAAAAATAAAATTGATGGAAAAATGGACGTGGCCATTACCGATGGGAAGATATCTCAGGTCTCTGCCGATATTCCTGTAACGAACGCCAAAAAAGTGATCTATGCGACTGGATTGTTCGTTACCCCGGGCCTTATCGACATGCATGTTCATGTGTTTATGGGCAATGACCCCGACGCCTACATTGCAAATGGTCCTACCAGTGTTTCTCCGGATGGGTTTACCTTTCGCGCAGGAGTTACCACTGTGGTAGATGCAGGTTCGGCCGGGTGGAGGAATTTCCGTCTATTTAAGGAGCAGACCATTGACCGGGCTCAGACAAGGATACTGGCATTGTTAAACATCGTAGGCTCCGGGATGTTCGGACGTTTTGAAGAACAGGATGTTACCGATATGAATCCGGTAATGACAGCCAATATGATCCAGAAAATATTTCCCAAAATTATTGTAGGCATTAAAGCCGCACACTACTGGGGGGATTTTACGCAAGTAGACCTGGCCGTTGAAGCGGGAAAATTAGCCAACGTTCCGGTAATGGTTGACTTTGGTGAGCATGATCCTCCGCAGTCTATTGAATCATTGTTCATGAAACACCTTCGGCCCGGAGATATTTTTACCCACACCTTTGCCTATGGTCCCAAACAAAGAGAAACTGTTGTGGATGAAAACGGGAAAGTTAAACCCTTTGTTTTTGAGGCGCAAAAGCGGGGAATCATCTTTGATGTAGGCCATGGTGGTGGAGCTTTTACCTGGCGACAGGCAGCACCTGCTATGAAACAAGGTTTTAAACCCGACGTTATCAGCACAGATTTGCACACACAAAGTATGAACGGAGGCATGAAAGATTTTGCGAATGTTATGTCGAAATTTATTAACCTCGGAATGTCTTTGCAAGATGCGGTGGCAAGGTCAACATGGAGCCCCGCGAATGTAATTCACAGACCTGACTTAGGTCATCTGAGTGTGGGCGCTGAGGCTGACGTTACTGTACTGAATTTGCGGAAAGGAGATTTCGGATTTTTGGACGTCAGGGGAGCGAAACTAAAAGGAAATCAGAAAGTGGATGCGGAGTTAACCATCCGCGCTGGAAAAGTTGTATGGGATCTGAATGGCATTAGTGGCGAGGTTTGGGATGCCAAAGAATAATATATTAAGTCGTAGCAAAAGTACGTCGGTTTGAAAAGAGATTTCACCATGGTTAGGATATTTTTTTGTATAGCCACAGCGTTGTATCTGGTCTTCTTACCAGCATCAGCGCAACAATTTGATCTTTTGCTGAAAAATGGACATGTATTAGACCCGAGGAATCAAATCAATTCCCGCATGGATGTGGCAATCGTGGATGGTAAGATTTTTCAGGTCGCCCCGGACCTTCGGCCTGATAATGCAAAAAAAGTTATCGATGTAAAAGGATTGTTTGTAAGTCCGGGTTTTATCGACATTCATACACACGTCTTTGTGGGAAGCAAGCCAGGGTTTGCTGACGGAATCAGCAGCATTTCTCCCGATGATTTTGCCTGCAGGTCAGGGGTAACCACCGTCGTGGACGCAGGGACCTCAGGCTGGCGATCTTTTCCCCTCTTTAAAAGTCAGGTGATCGATAAATCAAAAACGAGGATCCTCGCCTTTTTAAACATAGTAGGGGGAGGCATGGGAGGCAAGGCCGAGTCAGAAAGCCTGTTGGATATGAACCCGGATTCCGCTTTTAACACCGTCAAAAAATATCCCGAGACGATCGTAGGAATTAAAATCGGTCACTATGAAGGAAAGGAATGGACTCCCTTTGATCGGGCCATTGAAGCCGCCGCGAAATCAAAAGTGCCTGTTCTGGTAGAATGTCACTTACCACAATATTCTTTGGAGGAGCAGTTAAGCAGAATGCGACCTGGTGATATTATTACGCATAGCTTTGAAAAAGTTTCGGAACGGATGTCTGTGGTTGATGAAAATGGATCCGTTCATCCCTTCGTTAAGGCAGCCCAACAAAAAGGAATATTTTTCGATGTTGGGCACGGCGGTGCCGGGTTCTGGTTTAGTGAAGCAATACCCGCAATGAAACAGGGATTGTTGCCAAATTCATTCGGAACGGATCTCCATCGAAACAGCGTGAACGCAGGGATGAAAGATATGCTGAACGTCATGTCAAAATATATGGCTATGGGTATGA
>JAYSOP010000710.1:0-5474 GCA_043722905.1 Chryseolinea sp. | reverse complement strand
GCGGTAAAAAGATACAACCATGAAGTAATTCAAGCCCTGATTGAGAATCTTGGAAACCCGGTATACAGAAATCAGGCCTTGAACGCCCTGGTTCGAATTGGTGCTGAAACACTTGCATCTTTAGAGGCTGCTTTTTACAGAAGCGGACAGAACACGCAAGTCATGCTGAAAATTCTGCAGGCCATCGGCAGAATCGGAGGGCAGCGCGCCAAAGAACTCTTGTGGAACAAAATTGATTATCCGAACAAAGTAGTGGTTTCACAGGTGTTGTTGTCGTTAGGCGAATGCGGTTTTAAGGCAGGGCCATTTCAGATGACGCGCATCAAATATGCCATCGAGGCTGATATCGGCGATATTCGCTGGAATCTGAGCGCCATACAGGAAGTCGGCGATGATTCTTTTAACGATCAGGTAAAAACTTCTCTGCAATGGGAAGTTCAAAACGACATCGAACATATTTATATGCTACTGGCGATGTTGTATGATACCCGTTCCATTCAGTTAGTAAAAGAAAATATTGATAGCGGAACGGCCGATAGCATTACGTATGCTGTTGAATTGCTTGATGTTTTTCTCACTGATCAGTTGAAACAACGGGTGATACCCGTTCTGGATGATCTTTCAGATACGGAAAGGATCAATCGCTTAGAGAACTTTTTCCCCCGCGTTAGATTGGATTCGAAACTTGTTCTAAAATTTATCATAAACCGTGACTTTACCCAATCCAACCGTTGGACGAAAGCTTGTGTAATCTTTCAGATCGGTATTCAACGAATTGAGGATTTCAAACTGGATCTTATTGCCCAACTCTTCAACCCGGATCGCTTTATCAAGGAAGTTTCCGCCTGGGCCCTGTACCAGATCAATCAGGAAGAGTATCACAAAAACTCCCGGCGTTTAGGTGATAACCAAAGAAGGGAGTTGGATGAACTGATCATACATTCAAAAAGAATGACGCGTTTCGAAAAGGTTTTATTTTTTCAGAAAATATCCGTGTTCGAAAACATTCCGGGGATCATACTGTCTTACATGTCAGATATCAGTGATGAGATCAGAATGGCTCCACAGGAAAGTTTGGTACTGGATGATAGGGCCAATAATAATTTTTATGTGCTGGTGGCCGGCAACATTGATTTCTATCAGCGGGGAGAATTTGTATCCAAGTTCAACGAAGGCCAGTTTATAGGAGAAATGTTAAGTCTGCCGAATTTTGTCAACACCAATATACTGATAGCCCAGACAGATGTTGTTATTCTGAAATTGAATAAAGATCAGTTTTATGAATTGCTTTCGGATAATGTCAAGCTGGCGGATAAAATTATGGAGTTCATATAGTGATGACCCGTTCTAAAAAAATTTTCGTCGGACTTTCAATTGTTTTCTTTTTCATGCTTCTCTACATCATTTATGACTTCGGGACCCGCACAACATTCCCAGGATCGAAAGCCCCGCTGAAAGAAACACCCAAACATCCCCTTCCCGCCCAGGACTCCATTCCATCTGATTCAACAATCAAAAATCGCGAATGAACCCGGGAGCATTGAAGGAATTTCTTAACCCTGGTTCCGTTCGTTCCGATTAAATGCACTAGCTTTAAGCTTTTTGCTTTAAGCTTTATGCTTTTTCGAAGCGTTTATCCTTAAAATCGGCTTTTCAACGGGTATAATTTTCTGTTTAACGATTAGGGTATTGTTTCAGGAGCGTCAATCCTTACTTTAGAAGTAAGATTAAAGCCAACTATAGACAATGAAATCCCCCTTAGTCAAGGACTTAGGGGGATTTTCATTTCTACATGAATGTGATTTTAATTTTGTTTAACGGAAAGCATTTTAACGCTAATCATTTCTCAAACTTCCCGACACTCGCCAGAGGGTTCCCCGTTTGCATGCAAACATAATTGTAGTAACTTTTGCGATGCAAATATTCCGGCCAGCCCTCCTCTCGTCTTTTTATTTAGCGGTATTGTTGGTCACTGATGCTTGTGTCTCGCATGATTTTCCGGAATATACCTGTAATGACTCTTATTCTTTTTCAGTGAATATTCGCCCAATCATTGAAAACAAATGCGCTATTTCCGGATGTCATAATGGTGACCTGGGGCAAGGGTTAAACTGGACTTTTTTCCAGAGTTTTCATGAAAGGGCTGAGAGTGGTTTGGTGAAGTATCGGGTTACGCATCGCATTATGCCTCCGGATTATAGTCCTGCCGGACCACTGTCCCAGGAACAAATCAATGCGATTGCCTGCTGGACCGATCAGGGCTCATTAGATAATTAACTCAAGCGTTGAATCATAGACTATCCAACCGCGCCCGAATCCAAATTATGCAAAGGTTAAAACTTTGGGATCAAAATACCTACCTTAGTATGGGAAAAATATTGTTGTGTGAACAAATGCATGGGTGACTTTTTAGTTTTATGAAAAAATTTGTGTTTGTTATTTTGGTCACCACTTTCTTTCACTCCACGCTCTTTGCTCAGGAAGAATTACTGAAAGAGCTAGAGGCAGCCCAGGTCCAGGATACGGACTATACTTTTCAAACTTTTAAGGGAACGCGCCTGGTGAATGGACATACCATCGAAACCAAAGCCAAAGGCACGCTGGAATTTATTTTTGCCCACCGGTTCGGAGCTGTCAACGGTGGACTTTACGAAATGTTCGGCTTGGATGAAGCGTATGTGCGCCTGGGACTGGATTACGGGCTTGCCAAAAACATGAGTGTAAGTGTAGGACGCAACTCTGTCGATAAAACCCTGGATGGTTACATGAAATATAAACTGGCAGGACAGCGCAAAGGACTCACCCATTTTCCTGTGACGATTACTGCACTTGCCGGCGTGGCCTATCAGCTTCTGCCGAGGAGCGACGCTGTACCAGAGGGATTCAAAAACATTGACCGGCTTGCCTATGTTGGACAATTGTTGATTGCCCGCAAATTTAATTCAAACTTTTCTCTGCAGGTTATGCCGAGCATTATCCATAAAAATGCTGTTGACCAAGCACGTGAAGAGAACGATCAGTTTGCCATGGGCATCGGGGGACGGTATAAAATAACCAAAAGCGTGGCGCTTAGCGGTGAGTACTATTTCCGAAGTAATGTTCCGAAGGCCAATCAATCCCATAATACGCTCGGATTCGGCGTAGACATCGAGACTGGTGGACACGTTTTCCAGTTATTGTTAACCAATACGATAGGGCTGACTGAGCGTGCTTTCATCACGGAAACAGAAGGTGATTTTGGAGACGGAGATATTCATTTTGGTTTTAATGTTACCCGATCCTTCCAGTTAAAAAGAAAAAATTGACCACTGACATCGGAAAATACATCCTGTTGTTTACTTTCGCTTTTCTCGAAAGAAATTAGGAGTGTTAATCGCCGCCATTATCGCCTATCTGATACTTACGATCCTCGTAGGTTTTTGGGCATCACGAAGGGTAAGTACATCCAATGACTTTATGCTGGCAGGCCAGCGCTTGCCACTGCTTTTGGGTTCAACTGCTATGTTCGCCACGTGGTTTGGATCTGAAACAGTTTTTGGCGCCTCGTCGCAGTTTCTGGAGGGGGGATTGTATAATGTTATAGAAGATCCTTTTGGTGCAGCTTTATGCCTCTTCCTTTTTGGGATGTTTTTCGCGAGAAAACTTTATTCCATGAACTTGCTCACGCTGGGCGATTTTTTCAAGGTAAAGTATGGCAAGCCCACTGAGATTGTCGCCAGTATTTTTCTAGCTCCCCCTTACGTAGGATATATCGCCGCGCAACTTGTAGCCATGGGGTTAATCTTAAATGTAGTCGCTGGTCTTCCTCTATGGCAAGGTATCGTCATCAGCGCCACCATCGTAACATTATATACTTACGCCGGGGGTATGTGGGCCATTACCATCACAGATTTTATCCAAACCATTATCATCATTGCCGGATTGGTAGCCCTGGCTATTTCAATGGGAACGAAGGCCGGTGGTGTGATGCAAGTCTTATCAGAAACCCCCCGGGAGACTTTCCAGTTTCTACCCCCTCCGGACTTCAAAGAAATTGTTGCTTACCTGGCGGCATGGGCTGTGCTTGGACTTGGCTCTTTACCTTCTCAAGACGTTTTTCAGCGTGCTATGTCGTCGCGATCTCCCCAGGTGGCGGTTTGGTCCTGCCATATTGCAGCAGTATTATATCTGACTGTTGCCATGCTGCCCTTGTTTATCAGCCTTTGTATACAGCATCTCTATCCTGGTCAAATTACAGGTGATACCCAACTCACCTTGCCCAATATGGTACTCGCCCACACCACCCTGCCTATCCAGATCCTTTTCTTTGGATCTTTATTATCTGCGATCATGAGCACAACGAGTTCCGCTATTCTTGCGCCAGCGTCTATACTGTCAGAAAACTTTATTAAGCCGTTGGTTAAGCACCGTTATTCAGATAAGCAATTTCTCGTATTAACCCGCTTTTGTGTGCTCATTTTCAGTGTGCTGGCAACCATTATGGCTACTTTGCGCTCCAATATTTATGAGCTTGTCGGGGAGTCTTCCATTTTAAGTCTTGTATCATTATTTGCTCCGCTCTTATTGGGTCTTTATTGGAAAAAGTCAAGCAGTACCGGAGCTTTGCTTTCAATGGTGTTTGGTATGCTGACATGGATTATCTTTGAAGTTTGTGATACTTCCTGGCCAAGTCTTGTTCCTGCAACATTGGTAAGCCTTTTGGCCATGATTGCCGGGAGCCTTTTTTGGCCTAAAACAGAAAAACATGAAAATTGAAATTAATCGTTTGAATGATGCTTTTCATTTCGCGGCGGCTAATGAAAACGGAAATACTGTGCACATCGATGCGTCTCCTGACATCGGGGGAACAAACCAGGGCATGCGTCCAATGCAGATGCTGTTGTCAGCCATGGGTGGCTGCAGTGCTATTGATATTATTAACATTCTGAAAAAGCAGAAGCAAGACCTGAAAGATCTAAAGATTACTGTTACAGGCGAGCGTCAACAAAACGTGGTGCCCTCTTTGTTTAAAACGGTTCATGCCCATTATAAATTTTTCGGGAACCTGGACACTGATAAAGTAGAAAAGGCTATTAACTTATCCGTCAATAAATATTGTTCTGTCTCAAAGACCCTGGAACAATCGGCAACCATAACCTATAGTTTTGAAATCCTTCCTGCCTGAAATAAATTAACGATTCACATTGGGTGAATTGGAACAGTGTGTTGAAGAAATAATATTGATCCCAATTAAAAGATGGGCATTGTTCCCAAACTGAACCATTAATCATTTCATTTTTTATGAGTAAACAAAAAGATTTGTCGGGGAAAAACGGGTACTCTGAAACGGATGCGATCAGAAGCCAATCTGAACGTACGGCAAATCGCGAACATTCGGTTCCTTTGTATCTGACTTCTAGTTTTGTATTTGATGACGCGGAACAGGCACGGGCGATGTTTGCAGATGAAATTCCGGGAAACATTTATTCCCGGTA
>JAYSOP010000709.1:0-3661 GCA_043722905.1 Chryseolinea sp. | reverse complement strand
CCGGCCTTTAAGGTCTTTCCCTTAATCAAAAGATCTGTGTTTGTTGAAAAAGTTGTGGCTTCGTTGGCCCCTGTTCGCCACAGCCGATCGTAGGGTACTAAACCTCCAAAAATTTCACGTTCCTTTTTAGAAGGACGGTTATAAAATACTATAATGGTAAGGCTACCCTGATGGAAGACAACCTCTTCTTCGGGGCTAAGTGATTTAGTGTTCTTTAATTGCATAAAGCCTATAAACGCAACAAGGGCTGCGATAAGGGCAATTCCAATCAGGGTAAAAATCAAAAACTTCTTCATGGTCTCTTTCAGTAAAAATTAAATGCCTTGTTAATCACAAATTTTAAAAACAAATAATTACTCTTTCTATAAAATTACTGCATTAGCGAGTATTTTTACGGGCTTTTAAAATGCTATAACTTATGAATGTTTCTGCCTGGTGGCCCTTCTTTGTTGTTATTGCCCTTTTTACGCTTGCCATTGTTTCTCCCTGGGTATTCCCTAACAAAATGGTGAGCAAAAATAAGCACGATAACAAATTTTAGGGTTAGGATATCTAACGGATAATGAACGTTTGTGTTTTCTGCGGCCCCGGAATGGGAATAATTCCTGTTTACGCGGAAACTGCCGCAAAACTGGGCAACTTCTCGCGGGCTCTAATATTCAATTAATTTGGAGGTGAAAAATTGGCCCGATGGGTGTTTTAGCCGATTGCGAAAAGAGTTGGTCAAGGGGGAATTTCAAATCCTAAGTTGTTAAAAGCATGCACTAGCGAAAACAGCGAATGACTGACCTTTCCGAAGCCTTTATAGCCCGCCCGGTGGCTGGGGCACCCTGGAGGAAAGTAGCTGGCATTCTCACCCGGTTGATATATTAAATACCAATCAATTATTTGATCCGCTTCTGGATCAAATACGTTTAATGGTTAAGGAGGGGTTTTTTACGCGCTGGTTATTTTATTCTTTTTCAGGTTGTTGAGTCGCCTGAAAGAGTCTTTCCTGGATGACTGCCTAAAAGGCGTAATGGCGAACTCCTCCAAAATTTTCTATATTGAGATTATTGTCGAAAGAAATGATGATACGTTCGTATCTGCTGGGGCTGTTTTTATTCTTGTCTTCTTTTCCTGCTTTTAGTCAAGCTTTAGGCTTCTCTCTGGCAGACGGAAAAAGAAAAGTGCAGATACCCATTGAGATCTACAACAATCTCATCGTCGTGCCAGTGGTTTTGAACGGCGCGCTTCCGCTCAAATTTATTCTTGACACCGGTGTGCGGACCGCCATCCTCACGCAAAAGACTTTTACTGATATTCTGAATTTATCCTATTCTCGAAAGTATACCATATCGGGCCCTGGAGGAGAACAGGTCATTGATGCTTATATCACTAACAATGTGTCGCTGGAATTACCCGGAGTTTTAGGACGCGGGCATGCGCTGCTGGTTTTGGGTCAGGATTATCTGGAACTCCGGAATTATCTCGGGACCGACGTTCATGGTATTTTGGGCTATGAACTATTCAGCCGTTTTATCATCGAAGTTGACTATGAGAAGAAAATGCTCACATTGATGTTACCTAAAAAGTTTAAAAAATCAGGCAGATACCAATCCATTCCTATAAAAATAGAGGATACAAAACCTTACCTCACCACTTCCGTCGTGCTGGCTGACGGTACCCAGCTTACCGCCAAATTACTGGTTGACAGCGGAGCCAGCCATGGTTTGATGCTTGAGCCTACTTCGGATTCACGGATAGTTTTTCCTGCTAACACCATAAGCAGTATCATTGGCAGGGGCCTGGGAGGGGAAATAACCGGAAAGATCGGGCGGATCCAATCGATAAAACTGGGTACGTATCAAATTGACAAGGTGATCGCAAACTTCCCTGATCCGAACAGTTATTTTGATAGCCTTAAATTGGGAGCGACAAAACGAAACGGTGCCATCGGCGGTGAAATACTGAGTCGCTTCAATGTCATTTTCAATTTTCCTAAAGAGGAAATGTATCTGAAGAAAAACTCATCCTTTAAAAAGAAATTCCATTATAACATCAGCGGGTTAACCGTAAAAGCAAAGGGTTCAAGACTGAATGTTTTTGAAATTATTGAAGTCCGGCAAGAATCTGTGGCAGATCAGGCAGGGGTAACGAAAGGAGATCTCATAGTAAGTATAAATGGCATTCATACGGAGACGCTTGACCTCAATACCATCAATGGATTCTTTAATCATAAACCCGGTAAAAGGCTTAATCTTTTGATCGACCGTCAGGGAGAGCTTGTTAAATTGAGTTTTTTACTTGCTGATCAAATTTAACCCGAGTTCAGAAACGCAGCTTTATTAATTCTTTTTTTCGCTTTTGATAAGCGCGATACAAAAATAATTGGGTTCTTTTAAATTTTAAAGAATTGCGAAGCATGCTGTAAAAGGTGTCCGCTGAAAAATTCTGTTTTAAAACGAAATCCAGGATACCTGACATGGAAGATTCCTGATAATTGGAGTTCTTCAAAACAGTGATAGGTACATCTTTTGTTTTTCTGCTTTTGCTTAGCGTTTGAATCGTTTCACTAAGTTCTGATTTCCCAATATTATCATCAATCAAAATAAAGTTAGGGCTGAACTTCATCAGCCTCTCTACCAGGCTACGCAAATCGAAAGCGATCTCTGTGATGATTTTCCGGCCATGGATTTGATTCAATTTTTCCAGGGTTTTGCCGAGATCAATTGGGTTATTGCCAATAAGCAATACGTTGAGGGGCTCAGAACTTTTTGAAGAGGGTACGTTTGTTTCCATATTTTCTACTACTTTATTAAACATTCATTCACTGCAAAAGGTTACTTCAAGTTTGGGTCCAACAGCAAAAAGGATTGTTTTTGTGTTAAACGTCATAAATTGAGTACCAATTTGGAACAACTTATTTTTTTTTGAGAAACGTCATTATTATCGGAGGTGGACTTGCAGGGTTGATTTCATCCATTCAACTCATCCGGGCCGGAATACCCTGCACGGTTATTGAAAAAAAATCATACCCGCTTCACCGGGTTTGCGGAGAATACATCTCCAATGAGGCCGTGCCTTTCCTTAAAGCCTCGGGTTTGTATCCTATCGGCATGGATTTACCTCAAATAAAAAATTTGGAATTTTCAGCCATCAATGGCCAATCTAGTAATTTGGCGCTTGATTTAGGTGGTTTTGGCATCAGCAGATATGCCTTCGATTATTTTTTATATCAAATAGCAAGAAAAGAAGGTGTCCATTTTCAATTGAACACCGAAGTAACCAGGGTAAACTTTGGCAACAACGAATTTGACTTGACTACGACCACCGGTGAGCTTAATTCTGAGGTCGTAATCGGTTCTTTTGGAAAACGATCTAAAATCGATATCCAGCAGAACAGAGACTTCATTAAAAAAAGATCTCCTTATGTGGGGGTTAAATATCACATTCGGAGCGACCACCCTAAGGATGTTATTTCACTCCATAATTTTCCCGGCGGATACTGTGGTGTTGGTAATGTGGAGGGAGGGATTACCAACTTGTGTTATCTGACACACCGTGATAATGTAAAGCGATTCGGAGATATTCCTGAAATGGAAATCGAGGTGTTGTACAAAAATCCTCGCTTAAAGGATATTTTTCTCAATTCGCATTTTCTTTTCCCGAAGCCTGAAGT
>JAYSOP010000708.1:0-2539 GCA_043722905.1 Chryseolinea sp. | reverse complement strand
ATTGAGATCCATGATTTCAATTGTGGTTTAAAAGCTTATCAGCTAATGGTGGTGAGAAATATTGCGGTGTATGGTGAAATGCATCGCTACATCCCCCTTATTGCAAAGTGGGCTGGATTTACAAAAATAACAGAAAAGCCAGTCGAACACCAGGAGAGAAAATACGGGCGTACCAAATTTGGTATTGAAAGGTTTATCAATGGTTTCCTCGACCTTCTATCCATTACTTTTGTCAGTCGTTTTCGCCAAAAACCCATGCATTTTTTTGGAACTTTTGGAACCTTATCATTTCTCATAGGTTTTATTTTTACTGGCAAAATTTTTTGGCATAAAATGGATTCGCTTTATTTTTCAAGAACACCACTCACGCGAGACATTACTGCCCAACCCCTTTTTTATCTGGCTCTGGTAGCGTTAATCATCGGCGTCCAGTTATTTGTTACCGGTTTCCTAGCGGAAATGCTGGCGATGCAGTCACTGTCCAAGCGTGACTACCTGGTAATTGATAAAGTTGGATTCGAAGAAGATACCTCCGGTAAACGGGTTCCTGCTTTTGTTAGTAAGTTGCCATAGGCCAATGACACCGAATGGCAACAAATCATTGAACTGTTACTGTGAATAATCCGAAGTATTCCGTAGTCATTCCTGTTTACAACCGACCGGATGAAGTCAAAGAACTTTTGGAAAGCCTTCTCGTGCAGACCCAAAAGGATTTTGAGGTTATCGTGGTGGATGATGGATCAGCAAGTCCGTGTGAAGAGGTTGTAAAGGCTTATTTCGAACGATTATCCATACGGTATTACTTTAAGCCAAACAGCGGACCCGGCCCCAGCAGAAATTTTGGATTTGCACACGCGAAAGGAGATTATTTTGTAATCTTTGATAGCGATTGTATTCTTCCGCCTGGTTTTTTTTCTTCTGTTGAGCAAGGATTGAAACTTACGGCATTTGATGCATGGGGCGGGCCTGATAAACCACATGACAAATTTACGATAGTCCAACGCGCAACGGGCTATACGATGTCATCGGTTTTAACAACGGGTGGAATACGCGGCGGAAAGAGACGCGTCGGTTGGTTTCAACCCCGAAGTTTTAATATGGGTATTACCAGGGAGGTTTTTAAAGTTACCGGTGGTTTTTTACCAGACCGGTCTGCGGAGGATATCGAACTCAGCATTCGGATTAAAAAAGCCGGTTTCCGAATTGGTCTTATTCAGGAGGCGTTTGTCTATCATAAGCGCAGAACTAATTTTTTTCAATTCTTCCAACAAGTATTTAACTTTGGAAAGGGCAGGGCGAAAATCGCTTCTTTGCATCCTGAAGAAGTGAAAATCACCCATTGGTTTCCATCATTTTTTACCCTGGGTACATTCTTAGTACCAATTTTTTACCTGCTCAGTGTTCCTTTGTTCAAAGTCCTCACTGGACTTTTGATATTTTACTTCCTGTTAATTTTTGTCCATGCACTGATGTTAACCAGCAATTTGTTCGTAGCTTGTTTATCGGTTCCTTCCGCGTTATTACAACTATGGGGATATGGTTCCGGGTTTTTAATCGGAAAAATTAAAGGGATTAAATCGAAACAATGAAACATGGTATTGATCATGCAGTCTGCCAACAGTTTGCATTTAAAGTGGAAGCTGCTTGTTATATTTTAATTTAATGTCTTGGCCTATACAATCCTGAGCAGCGAGGCATTGCTGAAGTGCTTATAGTAGTTTTTATATAATTCTGTTTCTTAGCCCCAAACGAATGAAAAAAGTACTGAAAAGTTTTTTCTTGATTATAAACTATAAAACTTTAATCATTACTGCGCTTTCAGTAATATCTACCTTTGTGTGCTACCGCAATGGGCTCACGGCAAAATTTCCTGATATGCTGGTGGGCGTGGCCATTGTGTTCCCCGTGGTGTTTTCGATTGGCTCAGCATACAAAAGAAGGGAGAGTGCACTGCAGCGGTTTTCAGATTTCAAAGGGCATTCGATTGCTTTATTCTACGCCACGCGCGACTGGACTACCGATAAAAACAATAACCTTCCGGAAAGGGTGCGGTCTCTTGTAAACGAGATGGTTCTAATCATGCGCAAAATGTTCACCACTCACAATCGAATTGAGTGGCAGCAAGATGAGCGTAAATTGTACGCGAATTTTTCGCAACTGTCTGGAATTACCAATGAGATGAGAAGATACGGTGTGCAAAGCGGGGAAATATCGAGGGTAAATCAGTACGTGAGTAAAATGATTATTGCATTTGATAACTTAAAGGCGGTTCATACTTATCGTACTCCAGTGACATTAAGAGCCTATAGCAAAGTATTCATTTATGTTTTCCCCATTATTTACGGACCGTATTTCGCCAGCACATTCCATGACTTTTCTGCGAATCTGGAATATGTAATGCCGATTCTGTACAGTTTTATTCTTGTTAGCCTGGATAATATTCAGGACCATCTTGAGCATCCGTTCGATGAAATCGGCGAGGACGATATTAAAATTGACGAGCACGAAATCATTTCTTTTATGGAATGATTAAGATGCA
>JAYSOP010000707.1:0-2560 GCA_043722905.1 Chryseolinea sp. | reverse complement strand
TTTTCACTGCTTCAATTAACAACTTCTTGACTTCTTCGAGGCCTGGAATATCAGCAAACTTCATTTCTCAATCTATGATTTTTATTTTTGCCAGACTCTATGCAGGGTTGTCATCTGGTAAATGTGTTCTAGGATTTCTTTTTCAGTTTCATCCAAAACGCAAGCTCTCCGTTCCATGGCGCGTTTGGCGGTTTCAAGTGCTTTTTCAATTTGATAGGTAGCTATACCGCCAGCTCCCCCCCACGAGAAAGATGGAATATAATTTCTGGGAAAACCCGTACCGAATACATTGGAGGAGACATCGATCACGGTGCCAGTGTTGAACATGGTATTGATACTGCACTTACTGTGGTCACCCATCATCAGTCCGCAAAACTGCAGGCCGGTATGGATGAATGTATTCTCTGCATGACTCCAGATTTTAACATCATCAAATGTATTTTTTAAGTTGGATGTATTGGTATCTGCCCCCAGGTTACACCACTCCCCAATTACTGAGCATCCTAAAAATCCATCATGAGCCTTGTTACTATAACCAAAGATTACAGAGTTGCTTATCTCACCGCCAACTTTTGAGTATGGTCCAACGGTTGTGTTCTCCCGCATTTTTCCGCCCATATTGATATGACTGCCTTCGCAAAGGGCGAAGGGTCCACGAATGATAGCACCCTCCTGTATTACGCTGTTTTTTCCAAGATATACAGGTCCGTTTTCAGCGTTGATTATGGCCGCTTTAATCGTCACTCCTTCTTCTGCGAAAACATTCTTTTCTCCGTAAACGACTGTATGCTTGTCCTGAATTCCGGCTGATGTTCTGCCGGCCGTTATGAGTTCAAAATCGACTTTGATCTGTGACGCGTTTTCGCGAAAAATCTTCCATGGCCTGTCAATGATGGTAATCGGGTCAGAATATTGGACCGTATTGCCGGGCGTCATTTCAGACTGCGGTGTTTTGGCTGCAATCAGCAATTGATTTTGAATAAGAAAATAATTGGTGGGCAAAGCTTTAATGGAATCCACCAACTTTTGGTCAGGGCAAATCGCCCCATTGATCAATACATGATCATGAGTGCTTTTCCTGCGGAATTTTTTAGAGAGGTACTCCGCAGTCTGAAAAGAGGGCTTTAAACCCAGCCATTTCTCCCATTTTTCATCCAATGTGAGAATACCGACTCTTATTTTGCTGATTGGACGCGTGAACGTGAAGGGTAGGAGGTTTATCCTGATAATCGGGTCATCGAAAAGGATCGGGTTCATTTCGTATCAGGATTTATTATTAAGAATGAAGGCCCAACAAAGATTTAACATGGCTTACTTTCTTTCCCAAAACAAAAATAAAAAAGGTCTTCAGGACGAAGACCTTTTCACAGTGCTTATTTGAAGAATAATTAAGCTTTCTTTTGATACTTGTTCTTGAACTTCTCAACCCTGCCTGCTGTATCCACAAACAGCTTTTTGCCGGTGAAAAACGGATGGGAAGCTGAACTTACCTCCACCTTTATCAAGGGATATTCTTTGCCGTCTTCCCATTTAATGGTCTCTTTGGGAGCCTGCGTCGAACGGGTTAAAAACTTGTGGTCACTCGATGTATCCCAAAAAACCACGTCTCTGTATTCCGGATGAATGCCTTTTTTCATGTCAATAGTTGCTTTTTCCTCTTAAAAGGACTGCAAAGATAGGGATAGTGCCCAGAAATCCAACTTACCCTATGGGATTTTGTAAGGGATTTTAACTAATTTTGGTTCCAAAATGGAACCATTTTATGGCTAATCTTACGATCAAGAATATCCCTGAAGAATTATATGAAATGCTTAAAATTCAAGCGAAATCCAACCACAGAAGCATTAACAGTGAAGTTATTGTCGCATTAAAAAATATTCTGGGCATGCGTGAAAGACCCGGTGTCGAAGAGGTTATAAGGCAGACCCGGGAATTCAGGTCGAGGATAAAAGTCACGTTATCAGAAGGGGAAATTAACGACGCTAAAAGATTTGGGCGGGGATGATCGCTATTGATACCAATATGTTGGTTTATCTATGGCTACCTTCGGATAAAACACCGGTCGCTGAGAAAATCTATTATAAGGATTCAAACTGGATAGCCCCGGCGGTGTGGCGATCAGAATTCAGAAATGTTGTATCCTTATATATCAGGCGCGGCGTCTCTTTTGCGGACGGACTGGAATCTATCAATCGCGCGGAAAACCTAATGAAAGAAAATGAAATCCAAGTCAACTCTGAAGAGGTTATGAGGTTAGTTCAGCTTTCCGGATGTTCAGCATACGACTGTGAATTTGTATACGTGGCACAAGTAAGATCTGTGCCGTTGATCACGTTTGACTCGCAGGTTTTAAGAAAGTTTCCAGACATCGCAATTGATCCATTAAAATTTATTGAAAAATTATCGTGAATTAAATGCGAATTTTTATTCTGTTGTTTTTACTTACGGGGATATCTCAATTGCATGCCCAAAGCAGCTATGCGCCGCTCAATGAAGATTACTACCATTGGATCGACCGTTATGAAATTAAGTCAGGACGATTGGTTGCTGAACTCTTTAC
>JAYSOP010000706.1:0-5478 GCA_043722905.1 Chryseolinea sp. | reverse complement strand
TTTCGGATTCTGCGAGGGATATTAATTCCGTCACCAGGGAATTGGATGCAAAGTCATATTCTGTAACAACTTCGGTGTTTGATATTGAGTTTTGATCATACCGCGAGTCCGCAAGATTTTGCAGACGGTGTTCATACTGATTCAGGGCTTCCTGCTTTTCCGGGTTGGAAATGGCAAGTTCATGAAGCAAATGCTGCATGGCTTTAATTTTTCTATTATCGTCGTGCATCATCGTATTCCAGGTCTGCAGCAAACTATCTTTTAGCGCCAGGTAGCTTTCAGTGAGTGAATCAGCCTTAGTAAACGCTGTCTGCTTAGCTTTTTGTTCCTTCTCACAACAACAAAGTGAAAATAGGGTGACCAGTATCATGAAGACACCAGGAAAATAAATTGTGGATTTCATCGGGTATCGTTAACTCAATTACGCGTCAGAAGTCAATATGGTATACTATATAGGGATAATAGCCGGGTTGTAACTGCTAAAGAGATTTAAATTGTTCAAACGCTTCCTTACAATCATTACAAAAATGAATCGATCTGCATAGCGTCGCACCAAAAATATTCCTTAGCTCGGTATTCGATGTGTTACAGCGCGGGCAAGTGGCCCTCTCCAGTACATCCAGGTCGGCAAATAATTGTCTCGGTCCAGGTGGGGCAAGGCCAAATAACTTTAATGCTTCTTTACCTTTCTGGGAAATCAGGTCGGAGTTCCACGGTTTTTTGAAGGAAACTTCAATGTCAACTTTTTCTACACCGTTTTTATACAGCACCTCAGCAATTTCTTGTTTCATCATATCGAGTGCAGGACATCCCACAAAGGTAGGCGTCATTTCAATTTTTACTTCCGCCTCGTGAACAGATATTCCGGTAATAACACCAAGGTCAACCAATGACAACACCGGAATTTCAGGATCCTTTACCGACTCTAACCACTCCAATATTTTCTCAGGTGTTATTTTCACGTGTGCAATTTATTTGTAAACAATATCGAACGAACCTGATATTACCTGGTTTAAATGATGTTTCAGGTGTTTCACATAATCCTCGGCAAGCCAGGATAAAGTACGCAGACTTCCCGTATCACACTGCCTGGAATAATTTGCTTCCGGCATGTTTTCTAATACGGCGCATATTCGCAGATTCATCAGGCGCCAGAGTTGTATTAAGTCATCTTTAGGCATGGCCTGGTAGTTATTGCTGGAAACCCAAAAATCCTGTTGATATGCAATTTTTGGAGGCTCCGATTCGTATTGTCCGCACATGAACCTGCGTAAATTATTTTGCGCCGAATCAATCAAATGACCCAGCACTTCTTTTTTGCTCCACTTATTCTCCAGTGGTTTAGCTGAGAATTCTGAGTCAGAAATGGCACTGGTTTTTTTTGAAAACTCAATGACCACTTCCCTTAGTTCCCGGATTGCATTTTCCATCATAAATTTTATATTACCATTCTGCTGTCGGATCGATATTAAAAACTTCTGACATCTCATCGAGTAAAGGCTGAAGATATTCACTATGTTTTCCAACACGGCCTCCTGAAATCGGTTCAACCTGGTTCCATGATGGCAATCGCAATTGCGTTTGGCGAAGAACCTCTTCGATTTTATGGCGCCAGCGCTCCTCGAGAATTTTCTCCCCTGTGAAAATGCCCTCTTCCAAAAGTTCTTTTTCTAATGGGGACACTTCAAACATACCCAGGGCATAGGGAAGGCTAAACTCGAGCGCGCTCTGCAACCTGATAATACTCTCCTCGGTGGAAGAACCCAGTTGTTTTATCCAGGTATTGGCATGCAAAGTATGATATCTCAATTCCCCCCTGATCTTGATGGCAAGCTCTGCCAGGGGCTTAAAAGAAGAGGTGCACAACATCTCAATGCGAATGGCCAGTGCCGTATCATATAAAAAATGTCGCATTAAACTGAAATCATACTCACCGTTTGGTAACTCCACCAGAATGCAATTGTGAAACAGCGTAGCGTTCCGCATAAAGGCAACGGTATCAGGTGGTTGTTCTCCCATTTGATGAAGGATCGTATACAAGGCAAGGCTTTGGCCAATTTTATCCTGCGCCATGGAAGAAAAGGCAATGTCTTCTTCGAGCAGCGGTCCAAAGCCAGTCCATTCCGAGTTTCGGTGGCCCAGTATGAGTTGATCATCCGCAATTTTGTAAAGCAATTCCTTTAACGCTGGTGAATACATCATGTTTATTTCAGCAAGGATTCAGTCAATCCTGTTCATTTCGGGTGCCTTCTAAAAAGTTCTTAAGTTTGTCACCTCCCTTATAATCTGAGGCATCCCTGAATTTTTTTTCAGGTAAAGTATTCCACATGTCTTTTTCCTCAGGAGTGGTAAATCGGATATCGGAGGTGCGTATCGCCCATATATTGAAAACATTTTTTCCTGCAAATTCATTCCTGGCCATCGCCATCGCGTTTCCCGGATTTCCTGCGGAAACTGTTCCTGCATGTATATGTTGTTTGCCTCGTTTCAATAAGTGAAAGATCTCATAGGCTTCTTTTTTTACGTCGTTGATATCCATTTCAGAAATCAAATCATAGGCATTTTGATTGCCCTCTGTCATGGGCGACACAAAAACATTTCTGGTATCGGCGACATATAAAGAAGTGCACAAAAACCTGCGCGTAAAAGTCTCTTTCGCAAGCACAAATGCCATTTCCAAATTGGGCGCATGGACGGGACCCTCATGCTGGAAAAGTTTTCCTTCACGCGGTTGGACAAACACTTCAAAAGTACCGAACTGATCTAAAGGAGCTTTTGGCTGAATTACACCGGGTTGGCCAAAGTGAGGTAGCCTGTTGACTCTTGGATCAAGTGAATTCACCTTTCAAGTGGTTTAAAATGGGATTAAATATAGACCGATGCAACCATTGAAAAGCATTTTTCAACTTTTTAAGTAAAATACTCACACGCAAGGCATCCCTTGACGTCAGAATTTTGTATAGGTACAAGAATAGTATACCCTGAATGTAGGCCCAGGTTTTTCAGTTACCCTATTTTCTTGCTGAAATGGCAATCATTAAAATTCGAAAATTTATAAACCAGTGAAATACCTCGAATTCCTTTTGGCGCTCGACCTGCTTTCGAAATATTATCCGAAATACCACAGCCATGAATTGTTTCTGCTGGCAGATGATATCTGGAAATGGATCAATAACGAATTGCCTGACGACAGCAGCTCAATGGTATATCTAAAACACTATTTCAATTCTCCCGCGGAGGCATTGAAAGCGCTTTGGAAGGAAGTCCAGTTAATCAGCGGTCCTTTTATCAACGTAAACTGAATTCAAGCAAGCGGTCTGACATAATTAGCCGCAGGTGTTCTCAAGGCTTCTCTCACCCACCTACCGCGTTCTTCGGCGATGCGCCTCACTTCCAGGCGTTCTTTATTGCAAGGTCCTCCACCATTAATTACCCGTTTAAATTCCTCCCAATCAGGTTCGGTATATCGCCAGCGTCCGGATTGCAGATCTTTTTCCAGGTTCTCATCAGGAATGGTGAACCCCAACTCCCATATTTTGGGTACATACATATCGAGAAATTGATTTCTGACGTCGTCGTTGCTCGACATCTTAACTTTCCATTTCATCAGCATTTCCGTATGAGCAGAAATTTTGTCTGATGGGCCGAAGAAGTGCATCATCGGAGGCCACCATCGGTTAATGGCATCCTGAAACATTTGTCTTTGGATAGCAGTACCCGACGCCAGATAAATAACACAATGGTGTCCGAATTTCAAATGGAAGGACTCTTCAGCACAAATCCGCTCTAAAGCACGGCAATAGGGTCCGTAGCTACCTTTCGCGTTAGCCAATTGGTTGACAATGGCTCCGGCATCCACAAGCCAGGAAATAAAACAGGAGTCGGCCCAGGTGAAAGCAGGGTAGTTAAAAATGTTTGAATATTTGGATTTCCCCTGGATAAGATCCTGGATCATTTCCTCTCGCGTTTTTCCCAGCGTTTCGGCAGCGCTGTATAAGAGTTGGGCGTGACCGACCTCGTCCTGAACCTTTGCCATTAGGGCGAGTTTACGTTTGAAACCTGGCGCACGGGTTATCCAGGTTCCTTCCGGTAAAGCCCCAATAATTTCGCTGTGGGCATGCTGCTCGATCATCCTGATCAATTGTTTGCGGTACAATTGTGGCATCCAGTCGGTGGGTTCGATCTTTTCTCCCCTTTCAATCCTCGTTTCAAATTCCAATAAACGGGATGGATCTTCCTCGATACCATCGGATTTTATGCTTTCGAATGTATTTCCGCCTCCGTACATAACGGTTTTTATAATTCGCCTGGGTTCATTGATGAAGCCTTAAAAAAAGCAAACACTTGTTAGTCAAACAGACTATTTGGAATTTTGTTTCAATCCGTTGATGAGCATTTCGGACAGTTGAACACCCAACTCAATGGGTTCTATCAAACCTGCAGGATCGTACCACATGGGCATCCAGTTAAGGGATGAAAATAGCGTCATTACGGCCAGTTTTTTATCGATAGTCTTTTTAAACTCTCCTGAGGCTATTCCTTGTTCGACAATGCTTTTGAACCGGTTGATGTAATTTATGCGCAATAGCAGGAAATCTCTTAAGAAAGGTTGACTTAAATGCCGGTGTTCATTCATGAAGACAGCCGACGCAGTGAGGTCTTTCGCCATAACCTGTATATGCCCTACGATCCCTTTCCGTAATTTTTCACTTGCCGGAAGATTTTGTTTCTCCACTTGTTCAAGCGATTTCCTGAACTCCGTAGCCATGTCAAAACATAAACTGCGCAGAATTTCCTCTTTGGATTTTATATGTGAGTATAAACTCGCGGCTTCAATTCCCAGGAGTTGGGCTAGGTCCCGCATAGAGGCTGCAGCATAACCTTTCTCTTTAAAAAGCTCTGCAGCCTTCCGTATCACCTGTTCTTTCCTTGATAAGTTTGCGATGCCACCTTCCATATTAAGTATAAATATAAAAAATTAATCACATAAGCGAATCACTTCATTTACCTTTGGTCTTCACTTATGAATTTCATTACCATTGGTCAGTACTTCAATAAACTTCAAAGTGTGTTGCTTTTACTGCTGATAACACCTTTACTGGTCTTTATTACACTTTTTTTCTTAGGGACACAAACCCCGCAGCAGCCTCGGACAGAATATTTTATTGTATTACCAGCCATTGTTTTTTGCGATTGGTTATTGGTGGTGATACTATTTAATAAGAAAATTAAATCGGTTCGAAAAGAACAGGGATTGGGGATAAAACTTGATCAGTATTTCAGGTTAACCATCATTCGGTTCTCTTTGCTTTCATCCGGAAGCATGGTCATGGCGGTAGGATTGTATCTCACCAGAAGTGATATTTTTACGGGAATTTTTATTGGGGGATTGGCGTTTTCGGCAATCCTTTGGCCTTCGGCAAGGAAGGTATCGAACGATTTGCTATTAAAAGGCGCTGAAAGAGAAATGGTTTATTT
>JAYSOP010000705.1:0-2735 GCA_043722905.1 Chryseolinea sp. | reverse complement strand
TTTAAAGTACCTGGATAAATATTGGTTGAAGAGTGTTCGTGATCGAGACGAACGATTAAAATTTGTATTAGCTTCTTATAACGTTGGATTGTCGCATATTATTGATGCAAGAAAGTTGACGGAGAAATATGGTAAAAGCCCGGTGTTGTGGAATGGCAACGTGCAGTATTATCTATTAAAAAAATCGGAGCCTGCTTATTATCGCGACCCGGTTGCCCCAGCCGGATATTGTAAGTGCGAAGAGCCTGTGAATTATGTTAAAGATGTGTTAGAGCGGTATGAGGAGTATAAGCTGCATATTGAGGGTTGAAACGTTTCCGGTTGCCAGTTACTGGTTACCGGAAACCGGTGACTGGTAACTGATTAAAGTCTATTTACGATCTCTTCAAAGTTCAACGAACCCCAATTAGCTTCGAGGTTGGGAGCCAACATCACCTCATCCATAATTTTTTTCTGTCGCTGACCCGTGCGATAGGCTTCCGAATATCGTAGGTTATCATGAAAGGTTACCATGGAATAAAGCGGTATCCATTTTTCGGGATATAGTTCATGTAGTTTGGCCTCTATCTTTTTTCGCAAGAGAAACGTAGCATCGGCTACGAGGTCGCGCATTTCAACAAAATTATCCAATGCTAACTGGGCAATAGCATCGGCATCGGGTTTGCGTTGCCCTGGAAATTTTGTTAGAACCGTTTCCCAGTCATCGTCATGTGTATCCAGTAACTCGTTTAGTATTCGGCAATCTTCAAAACCGGCATTCATGCCCTGCCCAAAAAACGGTACGATCCCATGAGAGGCGTCACCCATCAATAATGTTTTGTTTTTTACCCACGGGTAACATCGAACGGTAACCAGCGAGGAGGTAGCATTATCCCGAAAATCTTCATGCAAGGTTGGCATCAAGGCAAGAGCATCCGGAAAGTATTTTTCAAAAAAACGGTGAATTGCATCTTCCGTAGTTAACTGACTGAAAGATACGGGACCCTCAAATGGGAGAAATAGGGTACACGTAAATGTCATGCTTGGGTTGGGTAGCGCAATCAGCATGAAGCTTTCGCGAGGCCAGATGTGAAGTGCATTGGGTTCGAATAAGAACTCTCCCTTTTCACCGGGCGGTATTCGCAATTCTTTATATCCGTGTTCAATAAAACTTTGTGCGTATTCGAATCGATCCGTAAACTGCATGGCATTCCTAACGGCAGAAAAAGCGCCATCGGCTCCAATAATCGAATCATATGTTTTATGATAAATCGCTTCATTTTCTTTCAGCGTTAATTCTGTTTTATCAAAATCAACATGCACGCAGCGATGCTCAAAGAAAAACTCCACTCCACATTTTTCGGCCTCAGTCATTAAAGCCATATTCAGGCCGCCTCGGGAAACAGAGTTTATAAATTGCCCTGATTTTCCATACGGTTGGAAGCTTATTTTCCCCTTTTCATCGTGGATCATTCTTCCATGCATAGGAATTGAATTCTTCCTCAGAACTTCGGAAAGGCCTATTTCATACAACGCACGAATGCCACGGTTACTTAAAGCCAGATTTATGGAGCGCCCTCCTTCGATCTGGTGTTTACGCATATCCATTCTCCGCTCGTACACGGAAACTTTATATCCTCTTTTGGCGAGGTAGATGGAAAGAAGCGAACCCACAAGACCAGCTCCAACGATGGCTACTTTTTTACCTTTTGCTGATGGCATCGAATTATAAACAAAGATTAAACCTATTTAAATTATTCGTGAAAGCTCCTGACAATTATCAGGACTTTGGATTTTTAATATTTATTTTGAGAATCTCAGTAAAGCAGAACACCTCTTCGAAGGTATTGTATAATGGAACAGGCGCAACGCGAATAACATTTGGTTCGCGCCAATCTGCAATAACGCCTGCTTTTGTGAGTGCGTTAAAAATTTCCTTGCCACGTTGCTTCATATAAATGGAGAGTTGGCAACCCCGTTCAGCGGGAATGGACGGGGTAAGCATTGTAAAATATTTTTGCTGAGGATCTACCTGCGTTAACAGGTATTCAAGGTAGGCTGTAAGTTGCAGACTTTTCTTTCTTAAATTTTTTATTCCTGCTTGCTGAAAAATTTCTAACGATGCGAGTAACGCAGCTCCCGAGAGCACTGGGAAGTTGGACAACTGCCATCCATCTACACCCGTCATAGGCTTAAAGCCTTTTTTCATTTGAAACCTTTCTTTCTCGTCATGTCCCCACCAGCCAGCAAGTCGGGGTAAATCGAAATTATTTGCATGGCGTTCGTGTACAAAGGCTCCCGCAACAGCTCCCGGTCCTGCATTCAAATATTTATAACTACACCACACCGCAAAATCTACATCATCTTTATGAAGCGTAAGCGGAACATTTCCGATAGCATGCGCCAAATCAAACCCAACGAAAGCCCCTGCCTGATGACCCGCTCCTGTTATCTTTTTTATGTTGAATAATTGCCCTGTATAATATTGAACGCCACCAAGGATGACCAGTGCAAGTTGATTAGCGTTTTCTTCTATAGATTTAATAATATCTTCAGTTCTTAGTGAATGCTCGCCATCGCGTGGCTGGAGTTCAATGATGGCTTCCTCTGGTTTTAACCCCTGCCTGTCCGGCAGGCAGGCGTGAAGCTTTACTTGGGATTCAAAAGCATATTGATCGGAAGAAAACGCACCGGCTTCTGTAATAATTTTAAAACGAGACGCGGTTGGTTTATAAAATGAAATCAACATCAGGTGA
>JAYSOP010000704.1:0-6344 GCA_043722905.1 Chryseolinea sp. | reverse complement strand
AATACCGTACAGTTCATTTTTTACACGCCAGTAAATCTGAGGCTAAACGAACGCAAAAAGTTTAAAAACGGAAAGCTTTTCTCCGGGTTTTCGTAATATTATGATAATTTAAACAAAAAAAACCTATGGCAAAATCACAAGATTCCAGAAAGGAAACAAAAAAGAAACCCACCAAAACTTTAAAGGAAAAAAGGGCTGAAAAACGCGAAAAGAAAAATGGAAAGAATTAATTCCCTGTTTCAGCATGCTCCGCAGCGTGCTGAAACTTTTCCCCTTTAAAAAGAGAGTCTATCTTTCTGATCCCACCTGATCTTCGATTGATTGAATATCCGGATTACGTTCATCCATGTAAGTATTATTTTGCCATATCCACGACTTAAATGAAACGCCGCACCTTTATTTTCAACACCGCAGCTACCTGGCTGCTTCCTTCGGTCGTTATTCAGGGATGTAAGACAGAGGTAAAATCAGAAGGTCCTGCATCTGTAAATGAAGACGCCTTTGTTCTAAACGAACTTACCATTGAAGGGTTGCAAAGAAAAATGGCGGACAATGAGATGACTTCCCGTTCGATTTTGGAATTATATTTAAAACGGGTGCAAATGATCGATAAGGAGGGGCCCGGCCTTCATGCAGTTATTGAAATTAATCCGGATGCGCTCGCCATTGCGGATTTATTGGATGAGGAACGTAAAAACGGAAAGATCCGGGGGCCATTACACGGAATCCCCTTTCTCCTGAAAGATAATATAGATACAGCCGATAAAATGATGACCACCGCGGGTTCATTGGCGTTAGAGGGCCATCATGCAAAGGCGGACGCCCCTATTGTGGAACAGTTGCGTAATGCAGGGGCTGTGCTAATGGGGAAAACAAATTTAAGCGAATGGGCCAATTTCCGTTCGAACCGGTCAAGTAGCGGATGGAGCAGCAGGGGAGGGCAAACTAAAAATCCTTATAGCCTTGACAGAAACCCATGCGGTTCCAGTTCGGGCTCTGGTGTCGCCGTTGCTGCAAATTTATGCGCTTTCGCCATCGGCACGGAAACCGATGGATCCATTATCTGCCCTTCGTCCATCAATGGCATTGTTGGGATTAAGCCAACGGTTGGGTTAGTGAGCCGTACCGGAATTATTCCGATCTCAAAAACCCAGGATACGGCAGGGCCCATGACACGAACCGTATATGATGCTGCCCTTGTTCTTTCAGCCATCTCAGCCCTGGATGAACAGGACCCCCCAACCCGGGAGCGCCCGAAAAATCTTTCTCTCAATTATGCTGCATTATTGGAAGTGCATGCACTGCAGGGCAAACGCATTGGGATTGAGAAATCATACTTAAAGGTTCACGAAGTTGTGGATGTTTTACTAGAAAAAGCGTTGCAACAAATGCGCGCAAAAGGTGCCATCATTGTGGAAGTAAATCTGGTGGAAAGACTGAAGGAAATTTCAGATGATGAATACAAGGTATTGCAGTATGAGTTTAAAGACGGGCTTAACCGCTACCTTACAAATGCAGATGCGAATGTCAAGTCATTAAAAGAGGTAATCGCTTTTAATTCAAAAAATGAGGTAAGTGCCATGCCTTTTTTTAAACAAGAAATTCTGGAGGCATCAGAAGCCAAAGGCGACCTTCGAACCGATGAGTACAAGCAAGCGTTAAGTAAAATACTGTCTGTTTCGAGGGGTGCCATTGACGGAATTATGCAGGAGTACGCGCTCTCGGCTATTATCGGACCAGCCGCCGGCCCGTCATGGTGTACAGATTTAATAAATGGGGATTCTTTTGGCAATTATGGTATGTCTACGGGTCCCGCTATTGCCGGTTATCCCGCGATAACCGTTCCGATGGGAACTGTACACGGGCTTCCTGTAGGGCTTTGCTTCATTGGTAAAGCGTACCAGGAGGCCGAGCTTTTTGCTTTGGCCTACGCCTATGAACAGGCGTCCAAAAATCGCCGTAAACCGGATTTCAGAATCAATATTCAGTAAATCATTTGGGGAGAAAGAAGGTTGCAAATTTGAGTGAGAAGGGCAAAACACTTCTCACTCAAAAATATTAAAGCAAAAGGATCAGCAACAAAGCAATTAATATAATCGCGCCGACACTCAAATACACGCCACCGCTTGCTGCAAGTTCTTTCTTAATAGCGCGGACTTCCCGGCGCAGTGCCTTCTTTTCCGTTCTGGATAGTACTGTTTTGTCCATGGCTTTAATTTCTTCAAGTCTGTTATTAAGCCGGCTTGCGTCCGCTTCCCGATTTTCTGTTAAAGGGACAGGGCTTGACGACGCGAATGAAGGTACATTCCCAGCCAGGATCACAATGACTAAGAGAAATTTTACTAGTGAATTAATTTTCATGCGATGTAGATTATGGTTTGATTATACAAGTGAATTTAGAGAAATAGCGTCGGTAAAAAAGCTATGCCGGCTATTAAATATTCGGGCATTTCCAACGCAAAGTGATTAAAAGATAAAAGGGTAATCACCTTATCAGGGCATCCTTGTTATCCTCCAGCGAATTGATGTCGCTTCCGCGTTGTGGGGTGAATGGCTGAATTCTCTAAATCGAAGCTGATCATGGAAAGCCGGAGTACAGGCGAAAGGATACACTAAACAAACCCCGGATAGGTTCCAAGGTTGTTATCCAGCAATTTTATGAATAAGTTTATTTTTTAAGACTGAAATTTGGGGAGAGGGGAATTGCCGCTTAAATAGAGTTTCCCAAAAAAATGCACACTCATGGCTGCCAGGGGCGTATTGTAGATTTTGGTTTTTCTGATTTATCGTTTTTTCTGTTTTTAGCGGTTTTTAAATGATACTCCCAAAATAGATGCAAAATAAAGTAATCGATATTTTATTGATTGAGGATGATTTTGACGATGCAGAGCTGACCATCCATGCGCTCAATAAAGTTCATTTGGGAAACCGCATTATTCACATAGATGATGGTGAGAAGGCGCTGGATTTTTTATACTCGTCGCATCAAACGCCTGCCCTTATTTTACTCGATCTCAAAATGCCCAGGGTTGACGGCGTTCAGATTCTTCGAAAATTAAAAGGCGACCCTGCAAAAGAAAACATTCCCGTTGTGGCACTGATATCATCAAAAGACGGTATTAATTACCTGGAGTCTTTTGACGTGAGAGCCGATGCCTATGTGATCAAGCCTGTTGATTATAAGAAATTTTGTATCGCTGTTTCTGAAATCGGGTTAAGTTCAATTATTTTTAGGCACTCCGAAAGTTCTACTCAAGCCGCAGAGGACGCGGCATAGGCAAAAAATAGCCCGAGAAGGAAAGGCGCTAAGCAATCAAACAACAACAGAGAAAATATCCACTTTCATGAAATATTGGTTTCAAACGGTGGAACTTCACTAATAGCAACCAACCACGTCTCAACTCCCAATACGATTAAAAATGACTCCTTCCGTAAGAAAACTAGAAGGCCAGGTAGCGATCATCACAGGTGCCAGCTCCGGAATCGGCGCAGGTATTGCCACGGCTTTTGCCCAATCCGGTGCGCATGTTGTCATAAATTATTCAAGCAATGAAGACAAGGCTAAGCAGGTTTTGCAGGAAGTTCACGACTTGAACGCGGAAGGTTTTATTCATCGGGCGGATGTGAGCAATGAGGCTGAAGTCAAACAGATGTTTAGTAAGACCATTGAAAGATTTGGGACGGTCGACATCTTAATTAATAACGCTGGCCTTCAAAAAGACTCTCCCTTCCATGAAATGACGCTGGACGAATGGAACCGTGTGTTATCTATTAACCTTACTGGCCAATTTCTTTGCGCCCGGGAGGCAGTTAAGGAGTTTATAAGGAGGGGCGTGGTTCCTCAGAGATCAAGGTCAGCGGGTAAAATTATTTGTATGAGTTCCGTTCATGAGGTGATTCCCTGGGCGGGACACGCAAATTATGCCGCCTCGAAAGGTGGAGTAATGATGCTCATGAAAAGCATAGCGCAGGAGTACGCACCAATGAAAATCCGCGTGAATAGTATTGGGCCTGGTGCCATCAGAACCCCTATTAACCATGGCGCCTGGAAGTCGCCCGAGGCGTATCAAAATTTACTAAAATTAATTCCATCGAAAAGGATAGGGGAAGCCAACGATGTTGGAAATGCGGCCGTATGGCTCGCCTCAGATGATTCTGATTATGTAAACGGAATAACTTTGTTCGTTGATGGTGGAATGTTGTTATACCCGGGTTTCGAGGATAACGGTTAGGAAATTTAGTTTGTTATATTCCGATTACGCTGAGTCCAATAATTCGTTGCGATACCTTGTCAAAATACTGGATTTGGACAAAAATCCAACGTACTGACCCCGGTGAACCACAGGAAGATTCCATAATTTTGTTTCCTCAAATTTACTCAGAACCTGGTGCAGATTTTCATTCGCGTGAATTACGGCAGCGGGCTGAGTCATAAGGTCACGGACGACAATAGATTGGTTGTGCGTAGCATCAAAAATAACTGCCCGTATTTTGTCAAGGTGAACAATTCCGATGAGTTTTTTTTGTTCATCGATAACGGGAAAAATATTGCGATTTGAATTCGCAATTACTTTTATAAGGGCTTCAAGATTGTAGTCGGGCCTGACGGTGGAAAAATTGGTCTCAATGAGTTCACTTACATCCAGCTTACTCAGTAAAAATTTGTCGCGGGTCTCAATACTACCGTGCAGCATGGAAGATAATTTCATGGAGTCCATGGATAGTGGGTTGAACAGATGTGTCACAGTAACACTAAGGGCAGACACAATCATCAATGGAATCATCAGTTCATACCCGCCGGTAATTTCGGCAATCAAAAATATGGCGGTTAATGGAGCATAAAAAACTCCGCTTAAAATACCCGCCATGGCAACAAGGGTAAAATTACTTTCCGGGATGAGGGTAAGACCCGACAAATTTACCAGCCTGGCAAAAACGAAACCTAAATAGGCTCCTACAAAGAGCGCTGGGGCAAAATTGCCACCGTTCCCCCCACTGCCGATGGTTATTGCCGACGCAATAGGTTTAATCAATATGAGCAGAGTCAGAATGATAATCAGATGGGTATTGGTTTTTAAAAACGAAAAAATGATACTGGTTTTAAAGAGCTCTCCGGGCGTATGATTGGCCAGTTGTTTAATGGTCGCATACCCTTCACCAAAAAGCGGCGGAAAGATGAGAAGCATGACGAACAATAATAAACCACCTCTGATTGCCCTGATCCAGTCGTTATCAATCTGATACATTTTAGATTCGGTCCAGGTATAGATCCTAGCGTAGTAAACCGAAATGAAGCCTGCGATTATGCCAAGAAGCACGTAGTAAGGTGTATTATAATAGTCGAATGGCTGCTGTAAAGAAAATGATAAAGTTATTCCCTCTTCCAGAATGATTTTTGAGACCAATGCCCCGGAGGCCGCTGAAATAATCAGGGGAATAAAAGCCGCTGAACTCACGTCAGCAAGTAGCACTTCGATTGCAAAAAGGACACCGGCAATGGGAGAGTTGAAAGCGGCTGCGATTCCTGCTGAGGCGCCGCAGGCCAGTAAAATAGTCCGCTCTTTATAGCCAAGTTTATAAGTGGAACTATAATTCGAGCCAATGGCTGACCCCGTACTTACCATGGGGGACTCTAATCCCATAGATCCGCCGAAACCAACGGTAAGGGCACTGGTGATCATATGGGAATACATCTGTTGTCGGGGCAGTTTACTGGATTTTTTCGCAATGGCGTACACAATTTCAGGACTTCCTTTCAGAAGCTTACCATTTAAAAAGTAACGGATATAAAAAACGGTAAGTAAAATTCCGATGAGTGGGAATAATGCAAAAAGGAAAAATTCTTCATAACTGCCGGAATAAAAAGATACCAAACGGCCAATAGAATGCACCACATATTTGACTCCTACCGCCGCAAGCCCGGAGGTTAAACCTACCAGTATACTTGAAAAAATTAAAAATTGCCTGTCGGATACCTTTTTCCGGAGAAAGGCAATAGGTTTTTTAATCAGGTCATGGAGTAGATCTAGCATTTTATACTGGTATATCTCAAGTGATAGGAAAGATACTCATTGATTTGATCCAATACCGGTTAGGTTGCATTATTTCGTGAAGCTTTACACGGAAGAGTCGACAAAAAAATCCACAGAACGAGCGCGCTTTTGATAAATTGCGGGTCTGGAAGTATATTTCTTTTTTGCCCGCAATTGAATTTTATAGCGCTCATATTTGTATGTAGGATGTGACGAGATATGTCACATAAACCGGTTCTAAATCTAACCATATAGCCAATGAATAATTTGATGAATTTAAATTCACCAGGGTTGCGGTCTATCTTTTATAGT
>JAYSOP010000703.1:0-2542 GCA_043722905.1 Chryseolinea sp. | reverse complement strand
ATACCGTAATTCCTTTTCGTTCAAAGGTTCATCGCCGGTGGGTAAAAAGGAAGGTGATTTTGTACTGAGTGAGGATCCCTGGTTCCGGCCAGTAGACGTGAAGTTAGGACCCGATGGCGCCCTGTATATAGCTGATTTTTATAACAGCATCATCGGTCATTATGAAGTTCCACTCAATCATCCTAAACGGGATAGAATCCGTGGAAGAATCTGGCGTATTACTTATAAGGGAACCCATAATGAATCTAAAGACTGGACATCGGCATCAGTAGATGAATTAGTATCCGCGCTGGATATGGATAACCTGATTATCAGGATGGCTGTAGCAGACCAGCTCGCCGATCGAATAGGGAAACCCGCAGTAAATCCGGTGACAGAGCTTATCAAAAAGAATGGGATAAGTGCCAGAGCTTATATTCACGCACTCTGGGTGTTGAATCGTCTTAACGCACTTCCCGATGATCTGATCAGAAAATCGGCCGATCACACAGATGCTATAGTAAGGATTCACGCTTTGCGTATCCTGGGGGAGAAAGAACATCCGGAGGATACATTTTACGCAATGATAATAAATGCCATAAAAGATAAAGATCCGCATGTTAAAAGGGCTGCCACCGAACTCCTGGTAAAATTTCCTCAAATCAAATCTCTGGAACAGGCACTCTCGATCAGGGGGGACATTCCGGATTATGATACCCATCAATTGTATACTACCCGATTGGTTTTGAGAAATCTGCTACGAAACGAAGGGTTGATGAAAGCGGTTGTTTCAAGGGAGTGGAAAAAACAGGATGCCAATTTCCTTGTTGATGTAATCGTTGGCGTTCCTTCTACTGATGCAGCGATTTTTCTATCACGTCATATAAACAAAAACTCTACGGAAGGGGACAGGTTAACGCGATTGTATGAACACCTCTCCAGATATATGCCCTCCGAACAACTTGAAACAGTAATAGCTTCTGCAAAGTCGGGGGAGAATAATATCGATTTAGAATATTTGGTTTTCAAAGGTATTCAGCAGGGAATTGCACGAAGGGGTGGGAAAGAGGGCATCCAGATGCAACGGTTGGGCACTGCGCTTGCGGGCAATCTGATGAAAAAGTATTCTTCTGAGGACACGGCTAAATCACCCGAGGTCTTAGCCAGGCAAAAATTTGCCGCCGATCTGGCCGGTAAATATAAAATGCGAACGCTGGAGCCAGCATTGTTATCCTTTTTGAAAGAAGGTTCATCGGCTGACCTGGAGGTAAAAGTTTCTGCCTTGCGTTCCTTGTTAATAATGGATACCAGAAAATACGCTTTGTTAGCCGGAAGAATATTGCAAGAGGCTGGACCTTCGGATTTAAAAAAACGCGTTGCTTCTTTGTTGGGAGATTTTCCAGGAACAGCGGTAAATAATATTTTGGGAGATGTGAACAATGCACCCCCTGATCTGCAATCAGCAATCGTCATGTCACTGGCAAACTCATCCGATGGCAAAAATATTATTTTCCAAAAGGTCCGGAAAGGTGAATTGTTACCGCGAACACTCATTGAACCAAAAGTTGAGGAAAGGATATTGTTGAATATTTCTTCCAGGCAGCAAAAAGAATTTGAAGTAATTACTGCCAAACTTGAGCCGATCAGTACGGAAAGACAGACGCTTATTGATACCCGGCTGATAGAATTTAATACCATAAAAGAATCTGTGTCACCGGATTCCGGGAAAATGGTTTTTAGTCAGAATTGCGCCACGTGCCATACCATAGGAAATAAGGGAGGTACCATCGGGCCACAGCTTGATGGGGTAGGTAAATGGGGCCCGCGGGCACTGGCTGAAAAAATTCTGGACCCTAACCGCAGTGTTTCAGAAGCTTTCAGAAACTATACCATTACCTTAAAAGATGGAAAAGTTATGAGCGGATTGTTCCGTCGTGAGGAAGGTGAGGTAATAGTCTTCGCCGATTTAGCAGGAAAGGAATTTTCAGTCCCCAAAGAAAACATAGCAGAACAGAAAATTTCCAGGTACACCTTAATGCCGGATCAATTCGGAAATACGCTTTCGCAAAAAGAGTTTCATGCATTGATCCGGTATTTGTTAAGCCTGCAAAGTTAGTATTGACAGTAGCCAGCTAGTTGTATTTCTATTTAGAATGGGGGTTTATCCCATAATGTTTAAATTAATAAACTAAATTAATAACCCATAAAGTGATGCGCATCCCGATCCTTATTTTCATGTTAGTAGCTGCTTATGGATGTAAAAAGCAATCAACTCATTCAACAGCATCAACGAATCAACCACTTTCATCCGTCGAATTTACAAAGCATACCCTGACGAAAGAATTTATTTCCGAAGGCGTAGCCGTAGGAGATATCAATAAGGATGGCAAAATGGATGCCATGGCCGGTGCCTATTGGTTCGAAGCACCAGATTGGAAGCGCCATGAAATTTTTCCAGGAAAGGCTTTTGATCCTGCCAAAGAATACAGCAACTCCTTTCTGAATTTTAGTATGGATGTAAATCAGGATACGTGGATCGATTTTATCCTCATCGATTATCCGG
>JAYSOP010000702.1:0-3630 GCA_043722905.1 Chryseolinea sp. | reverse complement strand
GTCATGGCCATCGGTTTTTCACACCAAACCTGTTTCCCTGCGTTTGCCCCGGCAATCGTGTACTGCGCGTGCATAGAAGGAGGCAGGACAATATAAACGACATCAATGGCCGGGTTATTAGCCAGTGTTGAAAAATTCTCATAGTTATAAATGTTCTTCTCAGGAATACTATACCGCTGCTTCCAGGCTTCTGCTTTGGCCGGAGTTCCCGTAACTATACCCGCGAGATAACAGTGCTCGGTAGCCTGTAAAGCCGGAGCCAGGAGATCCGAGCTGTAATAGCCCAAACCGACTAATGCCACGCCAAGTTTCTTCTGCTGGGGAATAATGATATTCGAAAATGCTTGTTGGCTGTTCAAGGCAAGACCTGTTAAGCCGGCGATGGAGCCCTTGATAAAACTTCTCCTTTGTATCATAAATAAAAATTAGGGTAAAACGCCTCAATTTAAGGAGATGAAGATAATTTCATTTATCACCCAGTACAAGCGGCGGGAAAATAGACGGTTACCTTAGTCAAACGGCAGGAATTTAGTAAAAAGGACATTTTTTTGCCTGATTGCTAAGGACTTTGCGTAATAAAACGTCTAATTTCGAGAAATTAGCCCGATAATGACGACTGCAGGGAACCAAATCGCTTGAAAAGTCGTATATTTACTCGAATTTGAAGATCATAGGAGCATTTTTCCAACCTTTTTATACCCTTTTGACGAACCTAAACAGTCAAAATGCGGTTCTACCCACTGATGTAAGTGATAACAGTTCAACAGGCACAAACAACCAATACGTATAATCAATGAGACAACTAAAGATCAGTAAGCAGATTACGAACCGGGAGAGCCAATCTCTGGACAAATATCTCCAGGAGATCGGTAAGGTTGATTTAATCACCTCCGATGTGGAAGTAGAATTAGCGAAGAGAATCAGAGAGGGTGACCAGATCGCTCTCGAAAAACTTACAAAAGCAAACCTTAGATTTGTCGTTTCGGTTGCTAAACAATACCAGAATAATGGTCTTACCCTGGGCGATCTTATCAATGAAGGAAATTTAGGCTTAATTAAAGCCGCTAAACGTTTTGACGAAACCCGCGGTTTCAAATTCATTTCATATGCTGTTTGGTGGATCCGTCAGTCAATCATGCAGGCGTTGGCAGAACAATCCCGCATTGTTCGACTGCCCCTGAACCGCGTTGGCTCTTTGAATAAGATCTCGAAAACATTTTCTGAACTGGAACAAAAATTTCAACGCGAACCTTCATCTGAAGAATTAGCTGAAGTTTTGGATATTACAACCGAGGAAGTGACGGATACCATGAAAATTTCAGGTCGTCATGTTTCGATGGACGCTCCCTTTGTTCAGGGTGAAGAAAACAGTCTGCTGGATGTTCTGGCTAACGACAGCGAAGAAACACCTGATTCAGGTTTGATGATCGACTCTTTAAGAAAAGAAGTGCAACGCGCTCTTTCTACCCTGACTCAAAGAGAATCTGATGTCATTGCTTTTTACTTCGGACTTAACGGAGAACACGCTATGACGCTGGAGGAAATTGGACAGAAATATAATCTTACCCGCGAACGGGTACGTCAGATTAAGGAAAAAGCAACCAGAAGATTAAGACACAGCTCAAGAAGCAATACCCTTAAACCGTTCTTAGGGTAATGAAGTTTAAGAAAGAAAGCTCGATGACCGAACTTGCGAAGAGTGAGTTAGCGAACACTGGAGAGTAAAATTGCTTCGGTTTTGTGGTTTCTCTTTTATACTTTTACAGGAATTTTTTAAATTAAATATACAATGCAAGGAACAGTTAAATTTTTCAATGAAACCAAAGGATTTGGATTCATTAAACCGTCAGATTCAAGTGAAGATATCTTCGTCCATTCTTCAGGACTTATTGATGAGATCCGTGAAAACGATCAGGTTCAATATGATGTAGAGAAAGGCAAAAAAGGATTGAACGCAGTGAATGTTAAAGTATTGAACTAAGAAATTTTTCTTTCATAGATACTTGTAAAAAAGACCACCCGTGACGGGTGGTCTTTTTTGTTGGTTTTTTTTGTTGAATGCCCAGGTGTTAATGTGTTGATGTTGAAGTTCGCAACGTTCATAGCTTTTCACTCGTTCATCATACACCTCATATATGCCAGATGCCGCGCGGACTTTTCACTTAGACAAATCCTTTACCCTAATGTTTCTAAACTTTACAACAGAACCATGTCCTAAAAACCCGATATGGCCTGTATGTCTGTTAAGGCCAGGGTGTTCTTTTTTGTCCAGCGTTCCGTTTTTTGTAGCTTTTTTCAAGTCCCCATCGAGGATCACAGTTCCATTCAGGGTAACTTTTATCTGATCACCTCTCACATACACTTCCTGGTGATTCCACTCTCCCACAGGTTTAAGATAATCTCGCTTGGCCGGGATAATACCATACACGGATCCGTGATATTGATAGGGTTCCAGGTTGGCATAGACTGGTGCAGTGTTATCCAGTATCTGGATTTCTTTACCACCATAGGCGGCGTCCCCATCCAGCGGTGTATGAATTCCCAATCCGTTGTTTGCGCCGGGGGTTAACTGAAAATCAAATCGGAAAATAAAATCCCCGTATTCTTTTGCGGTGTTGAGGTTGCCATGACTTTCTTTCGCAGGATAAATGGCGATGGTGTTGTCCTCCACAACATAATCCGTTTTATTGCCTACCCAGTTATTCAGATCCTTCCCGTTAAAAAGTAATTCATATCCGTTGGCTTTTTCTTCAGAGGTGAGTTCGTAAGGTTTATTACTCAACTCTTTTACATAAATATTTCGGAAAGCCAATTCATTGCCATGCGCCTGAAGTTCTATAGCCTCTTCCGGAAAAATTGGAATACTCCTGTCCCAATAATTTTCCATAACCACCTTGTCCACTACCAGCACGCCATTCAGATGAACCGTGACTAAGTCGCCTACCATGGTGATGCGAAATGTATTCCATTCTCCCACGGGATTATCGGCGACCACCAAAGGCGTACTTCGGTTTTTTTCATTGTTAAAAAGTCCACCTGAACCCACTTTAGTCGAAGCCTGCTCTTTCCCTGTTGGATCCCAGATCTGAACTTGTGGTGATCCCCGTAAGTATATTCCGCTATCGCCATCCCGGGAGATCTTCCAATCGACAAGCATTTCAAAATCCCCGTATGGACGAATGGTGCATAAATTTGCACCGTTGCCGGTAAAATAAATTGCCCCATCTTTTACGCTCCAGCTTTCTTTACTTTTAACATTCGCTTCATTTTGTTTTTTGGCCAACACTTCCCTAGTCATCTTTGAACGAACTATTGGATTCTCCACCAAACCCTGCCATCCTGTGAGATCTTTTCCGTTAAAGATAGATTCAAAACCTTTTGTGTGCGGCAGGTTTGACAGGTAGGTTTGTATATCGATCACTTCGTATTGGCTATCCTGACCTTTCAACTTATCCAGAATTTTTTGCAGCGTATTCCGGACCTCAATCCCCGTAAGCCCAGGCCGCGCATCGGATGTAGGCAACGCGATCTGCATAACCGAACGACTGGCGGCAGTGTTTAAATCCTGATCATCCAGAAACCGGGATACGAAAACAAGGGCAAGAAAAGATCTCAGATTCCCAACGGCAC
>JAYSOP010000701.1:0-1519 GCA_043722905.1 Chryseolinea sp. | reverse complement strand
TCAAAGAGGCTGCCGCAAGGTGAGCCTCTTTTTTTTGCCTTGGGTCAATCAAAGGTTTCGCCAGTATACGAATAGCTGACATCCCAATAAAAATCTGATACAAGAAAAGGAAAATTCAAACGATTAATTCTGACATCCCCGTTGTAAATGCTATCTCTCGGGGTAAAATTTGATTGAGGATAATGATTTGCATCAACAGACCTTTTCAACTATTTAGCAAATGGCAGGCCTCCTTCTTTATCTACAAGGAGGATCACTTCATGTGGCTGTCACAGATGGTGAAAAGATTTAGCTGGTATTCTATACAAAGCAGCATGATGTCAAAATCAACGGAAATCAAAACTGTGGTATATGTAAGAGTCTTTCATTAGTGTGTAACACTTTGCGGCGCGAAAGCATCCACATTGAGACCGCTGTGAATTGCTGTCTAAAGATGTCCAAAACTGCCGCTGAGAATAAAATCTAAAATGAAAAAAAATGAAAACAAAAAATCTTTTTACGTCCCTGGCAATACTATCGGGTTTCTTAATTTCCGGTTGTTATCATAACGACCCTGAGCCATATGTCCAGGCTCCCATCGTAACACCGTCGCAAAGTGAAGAAGGAAGGGAATCTTCCACTGGCCGTAGATCAACGGTAAGCCTGGGGAGCGCAGGAAATTTTGTAGTTCTTTCAAAATCGGGAATTACAAATGTTTACAAGTCTGTTATTACCGGTAATGTGGGAACTAGTCCCATCACAGGGGCAGCAATTCATTTAACGTGTGCTGAAGTGAAAGGGACTATATATTCTGTTAATGCTGCCGGCCCGCTTCCATGCAGGGTAACTAATCCCAGCATGTTAACTACTGCTGTGAGTGATATGCAAACCGCATACACTAACGCTGCGGGTCGTACTAACCCGAATTTCCTGAATCTTGGCGCCGGAAATATTGGAGGCAAAACCCTGAAACCAGGCCTTTATAAATGGACTAGTGCCGTTAAAATTCCAACCAATATTACCCTTTCCGGAGGCCCGTATGATGTCTGGATCTTCCAGGTTTCAGGAACCCTCACCATGAGTTCTGGGGTGAAAATTATTCTGAGCGGTGGTGCTCAGGCAAAGAACGTTTTCTGGCAGACAGCGGGTGCGGTTACCCTTGGGACAACCAGTCATTTTGAGGGGAATATACTAGGAAAGAAAGGTATTAATATGCAGACAGGCGCATCAATCAATGGAAGAATGTTGGCACAAACTGCTGTAACGCTTCAAAAAAATACGGTTACTATCCGCAGGTAATATTTAAGAATTGATACTGATCTTATGACTGCCCCGTTTGTGTATGTACGGTACACAAACGGGGCAGTGATTGTTCAGCAAAAAAATAAGCGGACTAGAATTCCTGAAATACCCCTGCTTGCAGTACGATAAATTCATGTTGTTTTAAATTGTATTTGGGCAAGGCTGATTGAAGATCATCTACCGGCTCATCATCCCCATCATCAGCTAAGGCAAAAGTTCCGAAATGCATGCCGATGCT
>JAYSOP010000700.1:0-2187 GCA_043722905.1 Chryseolinea sp. | reverse complement strand
TTTCATGGGATGTGGTTGAAACCATTGTCACCACTGATGCGGAGACCATACATCTGGATAATGAGGTGTTGTGGAAATCGGTGTTGGAAGGTAATGAGCCAGAAGCCATTGTAAGGGAGTATTCCCAAATAAAGGTCTATCGCAAAGAGGATGGTTACAGGCTCATCGATTTCGATATTACCATTTTTGCTTTGGCCGACAGTATGAAAATCGGCGGGTCAGATGATGCCAAAGGCTATAGCGGATTCTCCTTGCGTTTTAAACTTCCCGCTGACATCCGTTTTTCAAGCAGCGAAAAAGAAGTCATCGCACAGGAGCTGGCTTTGACCGCCGGACCATGGTTGGATTTTGTGGGTTCGTTTGATGGTAAGAATAATCCGGAAAGCGGAGTGGCTGTTTTTTCCCATCCTTCCAATCCGGGCCATCCGCAACCCTGGATATTGCGAAAGGAAAAAAGTATGCAGAATCCCGCCTTCCCTGGCCGGGTACCGATACCGTTAACAAAAGAAGGCCTCCGCTTTCAATACCGACTGGTAATTCACACAAATGAAATGAAACCGAATGATATTGAAAAATTGTATCAGGCGTATGGTGAAGAAGTGGAAAGTAGAAAGTAGAAAGCGCACTAAATCAAGAAGCGGATACCCTCGCCGATATTTTTCTGATATCGTGAGCCAGTGCAAAAATCATGGACAGCTGAGCCAATGATTGTCTTGACAGCGCGTCAGGCAGGTTTGGTTTAATGTCTGTCTGCGAACTTTTATCGCGTAGATTGTCTTGCGCACACTGCAATTCGAGAGAAATCGATTTTGCCATTTCCTCGAGCTCGTGGGAATTACCTTTTCCATCCCTGAGTTCTTCTGTGGAAAGGGCAGCAATATGCCCGGTCAGCATGTGGTTAGCAATGACAAATTGGTGAATGGGCGAAGCCTGAGTTGTCTGCTGGGGCTCAGACAACATATGTTGAAATTTATCTGATAAATTGGTCAGCGATACGATGGCGTCCTGACGGGCGTGGGTATAGGCGGGAGTTACGGTCTTTTTATTTTTTACCGCTATCCAGGCTTGCCAAAAATAGTGCTGATTTGCCTCAATCATTTTTTCCATTGAATCCCTGATGGCATCCTGGGTCCATACGGGAAAAATAAACCGCGACGCTAAAAAAGCAATGAGAGAACCAATGACGGTATCAACCAGACGTTCGCGGATCATGGGTTGAAATCCGCCCGGATTGAGAAAATAAATAGAAATGATAACGAATATTGTCAGGAATACCACAAACCCAAAATACTGTATCCTCAAAAGGCTAAAGCCTAGTAACATGCTCACCATCATGATGGCCATTAACAAAGTATTGTTGGTAGTGAGGTATAGAATTATTGAAACCAGAATTACACCAACCAATGTGCCCCCTAACCGGGAAATGTTTCTCTCACGGCTGATAGCGTAAGCTGGTTTCAATATCGTTACAATGGTGAGCAAAACCCAATAACTGTGTGAAAGGGAAAAAATTACTGAAACCACGTAAGCAATGATCATGGCTATGGTGAGTCTGAGGGCATGACGGAAAATATCAGATTTGAGTGTGAGGTTTTCCCGAAAGATTCTGAAATTCAGTGGTTGGGTCGCAGCCATTCGACTTACCTTTTGGGCCTGTTCGAAACTGGTGTTAGTCATTTCACCTGCCAGACGGGTGTACAAAACTATTTTATTGATGCGGTTGCAGATGTCATACACGTTGTTAAAAATCTTACCTAAAGCCTCCAGACTAAGGATAACATTCGGATCAACAGCGTCCTCAACATGTTTTTGCGTTAGCCTCTCCAAATCATCGAGTCTTCGGGTAAGATCAATATTTTTCTTTACTGCACTTCCCATCTGAACGGAAAGGCCAATGTGTTCCAGCGCTGCAGAAACTTCGAGAATCAATCCGTAATATCTGTTGGGCAAACCCGTGTGATCAAGCGTCTTGTGCAGTAGTGCGTAATCCTGATAAGCATACATGGCCTGTTCAAACAGGTCGACCGAATCAAGGTAAATCATCATTAAACTTCTGCTCTTAGGGCTGGCATCCCCAAAAATTTGACGGGTATTAAAAAGAAAAGCCTGTGTCTGGTTCTGAATATCCTGGACGGTGCTTTGGGTAGTCATTACGCGGTCAAAGCAACGGACGGGGTCAGCGCCTTC
>JAYSOP010000699.1:0-1523 GCA_043722905.1 Chryseolinea sp. | reverse complement strand
GAGATTGCTGATATGCTTATGAATGAAGTAAAGGCCGGCAAATTGAGTGCACTCATCGCCCGGGCCGCGGATTTTTATGGTCCGGATAATGAAAAAAGTTTTCTGATTGAAGTGGTGTATAAAAATCTGAAAAAAGGTAAGAAGCCAAACTGGTTTGTTGATGGCGATAAAAGACATTCTTTTACGTACACGCCGGATGCGGCCAGGGCAACGGCTCTTTTAGGGAATACACCCGACGCCTTTAATCAGGTCTGGCATTTGCCAACCGACAAAAATAAGCTTACGGGAAGGGAAATGGCGGAGTTGTTCATGAGAGAAATGAAAGTGAATTCCAAACTTTCCGTTTTGCCTATGTGGATGATCAAAGCCATAGGGTTGTTCGTTCCTTTCATGAAAGAAATGCCGGAAATGATGTATCAGTACGACCGCGATTATTTTTTCGATTCTACAAAATTTGAAAAACGGTTCAATATGCAACCCACATCCTACCTGCAAGGCGTGAGGGAAATTGTTTTAAGAGGTTGAGTGAATAGATAATCCAGGGTTGTCCTAACGCACAATTATTATCTGCTGGGTGATGATCTATTTTATTTTCCGTCACGAAATGGAAATAGGCGTTCAACCGCTTTGGCCGCACAACACAAGTACCTTAACACCTCAACACAACAACACCTTAACACCTTAACACCTCAACACCTTAACACCTTAACACCTCAACACATCCAAACATAAACACATCAAGACCCCTTAAGTACGACATCGTCTCCATTGGGCATCGCCTGATAAAGAATAAAAGTTCCTTTTTCATCGGTCGATGGTTTCGCATTGAGCGTTTTACCTCCCTGTTTTATATTAACATCTTTCCAGTCTTCCGGTATGTACGTCTTTAAGGTAAGCGGGAAATTGTATAAACTTTTGTCCAGGGAATGATTGACAGACAGAACAATCTGATCATCATTTTCTTTTACGTTGATTTTCGCCGCCATGCGTTCGCGAATATATTTTGTCACATCCCTGAAGGTGGCCACCCAAAGGTGATCTTCATGTTCTTTCATGTACTGGAAATATTCCGCGTGCTCCTCGTGAGGTTTGGCTTCCCAACCAATTCCGTCCACACCATGAAATGTCAATACAAGCCAGACATTATCCCTGACCAAAAGCGTATCAACCCAGGATTTCATAAGGTCCATGGGAGTTTTTGTAAGCGGACCTCTTTGCCATTGGATATATTCCTTATTGGATGTTCCCGGTGTCCTTTTGCTGCTCCGGTTAAATTCTTCCAGGAAGGGTTCCGGCATTCGGTTTCTCAGTGCAGGATGAACTTTATAGGCATACTCCATCACACGCTCGTTCTCCGTTCCGAAGGGACATTCGGCAGAAAAAGTATGATCAGGTCCCAGCTGTTTTCCAATTTCCTCCTTGCACTTCTCGAGTTCATACAGCAAATTTTCTTCATCCAATACCGCAAGGCGCGGATGTGAAATGGTATGACTTCCAAATTCGTGACCACGGGAAGCGAATTC
>JAYSOP010000698.1:0-4413 GCA_043722905.1 Chryseolinea sp. | reverse complement strand
AGAACTTCGCAAAAAGCTAGCGTCCTGATTCCTGCAGGAACTTTTGCCGAATCTGACGGTACGCTGGTCAACAATGAAGGCCGCGCCCAAAGATTTTTTCAGGTCCATGAATGCCCCTCTCCCGTTCAGGAGAGTTGGCGTTGGCTTCTTCAAATTGCCCGTGAAATTAAACACGAGCAGATGAAGGATTGGAAGAATTTTCAAGACATTTCTCACGCAGTTTCTTTGGCTGAACCCCTGCTTAAGGGGATTGATGAAATTGCACCACCACCGGACTTTCGTATAGCCGGACAAAAAATACCTCGTGAGCCCCATCGCTATAGCGGCCGTACTGCCATGCTGGCGAACATTCACGTGAGTGAGGAAAAACCACCTGAAGATCCTGACTCACCGCTATCGTATACGATGGAGGGTTTCCGAGGCCAGCCGCCCTCTTCTATGATACCATTTTTCTGGTCACCTGGGTGGAATTCTGTTCAGTCAATCAATAAATATCAGGAAGAAATAGGGGGGTCGTTGCGTGGAGGGAATCCCGGCCTAAGGTTGCTGGAACCTAACATCCACGGTGCGACTAAATATTTTACCGACCTCCCGGAAATTTTTATTCCAATGAAGGATCATATATGGATGGTCTCACTTCACCACATTTTTGGCTCTGAAGAATTAAGTGCCCGTGGTGCTGCGATCGCAAAAAGAGTTCCGAAAAGTTACGTGATGATAAATGTCCAGGATGCGGCTGATCTAAACATCACTTCAGGAACCGTGCTCGAATTTGAAATCACCCGGCAAGTGTATCGCTTACCGGTGGAAATCAGTACATCAATTCCTAAAGGCGTAGGCGGTATGCCCTACGGTCTTCCGGGTTTGCCTTTTATAGATTTACCAGCGTGGGCCATTCTAAAAAACACTTCGCATGGATGAAAGTATAAATCCATTTTTGATCGTTTTTGCCGTTTTGGGTGGCGTAATGCTTCTGGCCCCGGGCTTGATCTGGGTTGAACGCAGAATGCTCGCACTCTGGCAGGACCGTTATGGTCCCAACCGGGCAGGGCCTTTTGGGATATTGATTGTACTCGCTGACACGCTAAAGCTTTTTTTCAAGGAAGACTGGATTCCTCCTTTCGCCGACAAAAAGGTTTTTGTCATCGCACCGGCGATTGTAATGATTTCAGCCTTGATGGGTTTTGTGATCATTCCATTTTCTCCGGGTTTTATGGTTTCTGACCTGAACATTGGAATTTTATTTTTCCTGGCTTCTTCTTCGATGGGAGCCTATAGCATTATTTTGGGCGGTTGGGCGTCCAATAACAAATATGCTTTATTAGGCGCCATGCGCGGAGCAGCCCAAATGATTTCCTATGAGGTGTTCATGGGCCTGTCGTTAATGGGGGTAGTTCTGTTATCAGGATCGTTTAACCTGCACACCATTGTGGAAGCCCAGAAAGGGATGTGGTTTGTAGTACCTCAGTTCGCTGGCTTTATCATATTCTTCATTGCCGGAATTGCTGAAACACACCGCTTACCTTTCGATATTCCTGAATCTGAAAGTGAAATTATTGCTGGCTTCCACTCCGAATATTCAGGAATGAAGTTTGGAATGTTCTTCGTCGGAGAATATGTGGGAATCGTCCTGATATCCAGCATGACAGTGGCCTTATATTTCGGTGGCTGGCTCGGGCCGGACTTCCTCCCTCCCGTTATATGGTTTATTCTAAAAACATTTGTATTTATCTTTTTATTCATTCTACTGCGGGCATCGTTACCACGGCCAAGGTATGATCAGCTCATGGATTTTGGATGGAAGATATTGCTACCCATCACCATAATCAATCTGATGGTAACAGCCGCCATTATTTTAGTTATGGAACAGGGATGGCCTTAAAAAACGATTAAGAAGGCGGCATATTTTACAGCAATAAACAAAAGGAGGGTTATATGTTCAGTATCGTGCGGAGTATGTGGATAACATGTATGCACATGTTTCACAAACGTGAAACAGTTCTATATCCGGAAGAAGAAGTAAAACTCACTACGCGGTGGCGGGGCAGAATTGTTCTCACAAGGGATCCGGATATGGGCGAGCGTTGTGTGGGATGTTATTTGTGCGCTGCAGCATGCCCGGTTGATTGTATTTCATTACAGGCAACGGAAGATGAAAATGGACGCAGATATCCTGAGTTTTTCCGAATCAATTTTTCTCGTTGCATTTTTTGTGGCTACTGCGAAGAGGCTTGTCCCACTTACGCAATACAGTTGATTCCGGATTTTGAAATGGCAGAATACAATCGCCAGAACCTAGTGTATGAAAAAGAAGATCTTTTGATTGACGGGGAAGGAAAATATCCGGGATACAACTACTATAAGGTAGCGGGCCTTGCCATCGGAGGTAAAGGCAAGGGCGAAGCACAAAACGAAAATCCCCCGGTAGATGTAAAAAGCTTATTACCCTGATATGGAAGCTACATTTTACATATCCTCCGCTATCGCCATACTGGCCACCGTCATGGTGATCACCAGCTACAACATGATCCATGCACTCATTTACCTCATCGTTTCGTTTCTGGCGATCGCTGTGGTGTTTTTTGTGCTCGGCGCTCCATTCATCGCCGCACTCGAGATCATTATATACGCTGGGGCCATCGTCGTACTGGTAATTTTCGTTATCATGATGCTCAACCTGCGGGACGAGACTGTGGCCGAAGAAAAAACGTGGCTTACCCGCGAAATTTTCATTTTCCCTGCAATCCTTTCGGGAATTCTGCTAGCCGAGCTTGTTTACATTATTGTCAATGCCGGATCAACCCCACTGAGTTATCCGGCGATCAGCCCAAGTGAAGTAGGCTTATCCTTATACGGACCTTACGTCATTGGGGTGCAGCTAAGTGGAATTTTATTAATGTCTGGAATTGTTGGCGCTTATCACCTTGGACGCCAGAAGAAAAAAGTAGTGCATAGATTTTTAGAGAAAATAGAACAATGAACAATGTGCCTGTAGAAGCCGGATTGATCCTGGCGGGAATCCTTTTTATACTTGGCCTGATCAGTGTTCTGATCAGACGCAACATCATATTCATGCTGATATCAGTCGAGATCATGCTGAATGCGGCGGGCCTGGCCTTTATTGTCGCCGGCGCTCGCTGGGGCCAGCCAGACGGACAGGTAATGTTCATTTTCATCGTTACGATGGCTGCTGCGGAAGTTTCAGTAGGCCTCGCGTTAATTTTACAAATATACCACCAGATCAAAACGCTTGATGGTGATGCGGCCAACAGAATGAAAGGATAAAAATATATTATTATTTAAAGTTAAGCGCAGGGAATCGCGATTAACAGTCACAAAAAAATTGTCGAGGCTTATGAACGAATTTTTATGGCTAATACCTGTATTGCCACTGGCCGGGGCGTTAGTCCTCATCCTGACAAGCGGTAACCTCTCACGAACCGTGGCATCCATTATTGGCGCGGGAAGTGTTGGTATCGCGGCGATCGTGACCATTATCATAAACCTTGATTTTATCTCAAGCGGTCAACAGGCGTATCATCAGGTGCTGTGGACCTGGATGAACGTGGATGGCTTCGCTCCCGCCTTCGCTTTTTATCTCGATGCGCTTTCGGTCATATTTATTTTCGTCATCACATTTGTTGGTTTCCTGATACATATTTATTCAATAGGATTTATGGCTGATGATGCAGGGTTCTCCCGCTTCTTCGCATTCCTGAATCTTTTTGTTTGTTCTATGCTGATCCTCGTACTAGCTGATAACCTGGTATTGTTATATCTCGGCTGGGAAGGAGTAGGCTTATGCAGTTATTTACTGATTGGATTCTGGTACGACGAAGAAAAAAATGGTTACGCGGCGAGAAAAGCGTTCATCATCACCCGCGTAGGGGATACCGCTATGGCTATTGGTCTTTTTATGCTATTCAGCACTCTGGGTACGCTGAATATTCAGGAGATTCTTACTCAAGCGCCACAGGCCTGGACCGTAGGATCTCAAACAGCAATAGCCATAGCGTTTCTTTTATTGGGAGGTGCTGTTGGGAAATCCGCCCAACTTCCCTTACAAACGTGGCTTCCAGATGCGATGGCTGGTCCCTCCCCTGTCAGTGCTCTGATCCATGCCGCCACCATGGTAACCGCAGGGGTTTACCTGATCGCCAGAATGCATGTTATTTTTGAACTTGCCCCGGTGGCACAACTTTGGGTGGGAATAATTGGAGCCATTACGTTATTACTCGCTGGTTTCAGCGCCCTTACACAATTTGATCTTAAACGCGTGCTGGCGTATTCAACCATCAGCCAGATAGGATATATGTTCCTGGCACTTGGCATTGGTGCCTGGTCTTCCGCCATCTTCCATTTTATGATCCACGCATTTTTCAAAGCCCTGCTATTCCTTGGTGCCGGAGCCGT
>JAYSOP010000697.1:0-1817 GCA_043722905.1 Chryseolinea sp. | reverse complement strand
GGGGCCGTCATTAAAGATTTGAGAGACGATTGGAAAACATTCTCAAACAATCAATATAAGGATTACAGCAAATCAGAATATGAACTTGCAATCTATTTTCTAGTAGACGCTAATAGACACAAGAACGCTTTGTTACGAATTGAAAGTCAAAAGGAATTTTCGATTTTCATAGGTGGCAGACTGATCATTGCCAATAAAAAAGGAATTATCATCTGTGATTTGGATAGTTTGTCTGCCCGGTACTCAAACCCTCTCGATTTTAGTATTATTAGATCAACTGTTGATATTTCCACTAAGATCATCACAAAAGAGGGGGTTTCTATAAAGGATGATAACCTGGTAGAAAGGAAGGAGCAGTATTTTTTGAATTTTTCGATAATAGCGTCACTCATTTTGTTGACTTTCTTCGTTACTCTTTTGAGAATGAACCCTAAATTAACTTATGATTATCTCAATTTTACCAAACTATTTTCTGTGCAGGAACGAGAAGAAAATATCATGACAATCCGTATTACCTCTAGTGTTAATCTTCTCTTTTACACATTTGCCGGTTTGCTTGCTGCATTTCTGTTAATGGTAATTTTTCATTATGCCTATGCCGAGTTGAGTTTGGATAACCTCTTTCATGTAAACTCAGTAAACGAGGGCTTTACCCAATGGTTGAAACTGACAGTCCTTATCCTGTTGACCTTGTTAGGAAAACTGATATTGATAGGAGTGCTTTCCTATTTGTTTAAAGCAACTGAAATAATGGCAATACAGTTTTTCAACTTTATTCGACTTTTCTTTTTCACTTTTGGGGTTATTTCGCTATTGGTCGTATTTTTTTTTATGGCCCGTGTGCATAACCCGGCATGGTATTATGGCCTCTGTTATGTGGTAGTTGGCATATTTATATTTTGGGAGATCATAATCTTTCTAAAATTATTGAGCCGGGTATCCTTCCATATTTTTCATTTATTTTTTTACCTTTGCGCATCGGAACTAATTCCGTTAGTGATTTTAATTAAGGTCGTATTTTATTAAGCCGAACCCGATACGTGTTGATATGACTGAAACTGCTAATGACAGGATGCGCAAAGTAAAAAGCGTTCTAGTCACACAAGAGGCTCCCACAGACCCCAACTCTCCTTATCTTAAGCTAGCGGAAAAATATAATCTGAAGATTGACTTCAGGCCGTTTATTCAGGTAGATCCTGTTCCCGCTAAGGAATTCCGAAAACAGAAAATTGACATTCTCAATCATACGGCTATTATATTTACGAGCCGAAATGCAGTAGATCATTTTTTTATTATTTGTCAGGAACTTAAAGTGGAGATGCCGGCAGACATGAAATACTTTTGTATTTCAGATCAAACCTCCAATTATCTTCAGAAGTACATTGTTATTCGCAAGCGTAAGATATTTACAGGTTTAAAGGATACCCGCGATCTTTTGGAAATAATTAAGAAGCATAAAAACGAAAAATTTTTATTTCCTTGCTCGGATATTCGTAAAAATGATATTCCGGATTTTTTGAGGGAGAATGGATATAATTTTACGGAGGCAATAATTTACCATACGGTAGCCGCCAATCTTAGCGACCTTAAAAACGTGTATTACGATATATTAGCATTTTTTAGCCCATCAGGAATTAACTCTTTGCTTGTTAATTTCCCTGATTTTATTCAAAATAACACCAGGTTAGCTGCTTTTGGCCCTACCACATCCAAAGCTGTTCATGACGCTGGCCTTGTTTTGGATATTGAAGCACCACTTCCAAATGCCCCCTCCATGACGGGAGCTTTGGAACTTTATATTAAGAGGGCAAATGGGA
>JAYSOP010000696.1:0-9453 GCA_043722905.1 Chryseolinea sp. | reverse complement strand
AGGCAATTTAGTAAGAGAAAGGGTTTGTATTATATTGTCAATTGCAAAATTGTGAACAGTCAACTAGTTTTAGCCCCTTATCACGATCCGTCAAATGACCGAAGAAAAAAGTTTACACTTCCTGGAGGAAATTGTTGAAAACGATATAAAATCAGGAAAGTACCAGCGTATCGTAACCAGGTTTCCGCCGGAACCCAATGGTTACCTACATATGGGCCACGCCAAGAGCATTTGTCTGAATTTCGGTCTTTCAATGAAGTACGGAGGGCATACCAATCTGCGCTTCGACGATACAAATCCCGTTACAGAGGAAACTGAATATGTTGAAAGTATCAAAAACGATGTGAAATGGCTGGGCTTTCAATGGGGTAATGAGTTGTACGCTTCAGATTATTTTGATCAGCTATATCAATTCGCGATCAACCTCATCAATCAGGGCCTGGCCTATGTAGACGATAGTTCCAGTGATGAAATTGCTTCGCAGAAGGGCACACCTTCACAACCCGGGAAAGACGGGAGGTTTCGCAGCCGCAGCATTGCTGAAAACCTTCATTTATTCCAGGATATGCAGGCGGGAAAGTTTCCCGACGGTGCCAAGGTTCTCAGAGCAAAAATCGACATGGGCCACACGAATATGCACCTGCGGGATCCGATCATGTATCGGATCAAACATGCCCATCATCACCGCACAGGTGACAAGTGGTGCATCTATCCTATGTACGATTTTGCGCATGGGCAAAGTGATGCCATTGAAAATGTAACGCATAGCATCTGCACGCTGGAGTTCATACCGCATCGGGAATTATATGAATGGTTCCTGGAAAAACTTAACCTCTATCCCTCGCGTCAGTACGAATTTGCCAGGCTGAATATGACCTATACGATCATGAGTAAGCGCAAACTGCTGCAGCTTGTAAATGAAGGCCATGTGAAAGGATGGGATGATCCGCGGATGCCAACGTTGAGTGCTGTGCGCCGACGGGGTTATACACCGGAAAGCATCCGCGAATTCTGTGATAAGATTGGTGTGGCCAAAAGGGAAAATCTCATTGATGTAGGATTGCTTGAATTTTGCGTCCGTGAACATCTGAATAAGATCGCATTGCGAAGGATGGTTGTGTTTGATCCATTGAAGATTGTCATTACCAATTTTGAAGCAGGTAAAGTGGAGATGCTGAATGCTGAAGAAAATCCCGAAGATGAAAAAGCGGGTAACCGGACAATACCGTTCAGTCGTGAACTGTATATTGAGCAAGAGGATTTTATGGAAATACCGGCTAAAAAATATTTCAGGCTGGCTCCCGGTCAGATGGTCAGGCTAAAGAGCGCGTATATCATCCGTTGTGAAAATATAATAAAAGATACTGACGGAAAAATCAGCGAGGTACAGTGTAGTTACATTCCCGAAAGCCGGAGCGGGTCGGACTCTTCAGGAATTAACGTGAAGGGTACGCTACACTGGGTGAGCATTCAGCAAGCGGTGAAAATAGAAGCCCGTATGTACGATCGGTTATTCAAGGTGGAGGATCTGAGCCAGATTGAGGGTGATTTTAAAGATTATCTCAATCCTGATTCATTGCAGGTCCTTCCTTCAATCTACGCAGAACCTGCTATAAGGAAAGCAAAATCGGAGGAACGTTACCAGTTTCTTCGCAAAGGATATTTTTGTCTCGACCCTGATTCCTCTGCCGACAAGTTAATTTTCAACCGCACAGTCACCTTAAGGGATATGGGGAAAAAAGCTTAAAGCGAAAAGCAGAAAGTTTAAAGCAAATTTTGCCTAAATGTATAGACCGTTTAAATTCCCAACTATTGAGCATTCCCTAATGCCAATTGACTATCCACCATTGACCATTCACTACTCACCACTCACCACTCACAACTGACAACCCACTATTGACTATCGACTATCGACCATTAACCAACATTACAACGTCCAGGAAACACTCCCCGCTGCGCGATTGGCTTTAGCCCTGGCTTCTTCAATCGTTTTTCCTCGCGCCAGGCACACGCCCATGCGTCTTTCACCAATGACTTCCGGTTTTCCGAATAAGCGCAATTGTGTGTTCTCTTCTGACAGCGCCTTTTCCAATCCGTGGAAAATTACATTCTGTGAATTGCCATTCACGAGAATTACGCTGGAGGCCGAAGGTCCATGCTGAACAATATTGGGAATCGGCAGCCCTAAAATTGCCCGGACATGAAGCGCAAACTCTGAAAGGTCTTGCGAGATCATGGTCACCATTCCCGTGTCGTGTGGGCGGGGGGAAAGCTCACTGAAATAAACCTCGTTTCCTTTTACAAAAAACTCCACACCAAAAATCCCAACACCACCCAATGCGTTGACTACACGTTCAGCCATTTCCTGAGATTTCTTCAACACTGACTCATGCATAGGATGGGGTTGCCATGATTCCCGATAATCACCATGTTCCTGTCGATGGCCAATGGGTTCACAAAAAGATACTCCCCCCTTATGGCGGATGGTCAGCAGCGTGATCTCATAATCAAAGTCAACAAAACCTTCAACAATGACACGGCCTCCACCGCTCCTTCCCCCCTCCTGCGCATATTTCCATGCCGAATTAATATCATCGAAGTGTTTGATAACGCTCTGTCCCTTACCCGAGGAGCTCATAATGGGTTTTACTACACATGGAATCCCGACTTCTTCAATCGCCTTCTCAAATTCTTCTTTTCCCCCGGCAAAACGGTACGGCGAAGTTTTTAATCTTAATTGCTCCGCGACCAGAGACCGGATACCCTCCCTGTTCATGGTCAGGCGCGTAGCGCTGGCTGAGGGAATAACGCGAAATCCATTTTGTTCCAACTCAACCAATGTATCGGTGGCGATGGCCTCCACCTCAGGCACAATAAAATCCGGCATTTCCTTTTCCACGAGGGAACGCAGCGCCTCTGCATCTAACATTGAAATGGTGTAAGACCGGTGGGCAACCTGCATCGCCGGGGCATTGCTATAACGGTCGACGGCGATGACCTCTACGCCATACCTTTGAAATTCAATGACCACTTCCTTACCTAGTTCACCTGACCCAAGCAACATCACTTTGATGGAGGAAGATTTTAAAGGCGTTCCTATTTTCAACTTTTCAGTAGGTATCATGCAATGAATGATTCATGCACAATGTAAGCCCTTCTCCTTGTTCTTTGGAAAAAGGTCCTTTAAAATATTTTATAGAACATTGATTAAACTCAGTTTCTGATAGTGGTTGCCGGCTCAGCCAAACCGTCTGCGCGCTCATTTTCGTTATCAGGTTGATTGGCAAGCAAAATCCGCATTTTGCGTTTGTACAATAGTTGAAGAAAAGTCTCTGGGGGCGGAGCGCTTAAAGTATCAGCCATTATGATGGAGTCGCGCTGCCATACGGTTTTTTCGATATTTTGTAACAAATGATCGTTCAATTCATAAAGATCACAATTCAGCCGGCTGCGCAACGGATAAGCTAGTGGCGAGAATTTCGCTTTTGATATCTCCTTATAACTTTCATCCTTATTCACCTGTTGCAGAAAGTAAGCTGCCATAGGGAGAGCCGTGTTCGAACCCTGACCTAAATAGGTGCTTTTAAAACTAATTCGGGGATCATCAGCACCTACCCAGGTACCGATCACTAACCTGGGAGTTACAGCCATAAACCAGCCATCCGCATTGTCCTGTGTAGTACCGGTCTTGCCAGCAACGTCATTCAGGATTCCATACTTCCACCGCAGGCGCGAGGCAGTACCTTCCTGGACCACACTCTGAAGCATATGCCTGATAATCTGCGTGGTTTCACTGGACAATGCTTTTTTACCCGAAGCTTTGGGTTTAAAGTTAGCATACGTTTTACCTTTGAGATCCTGAATCGATTGGATAAAATATGGAAAGCTCGAAATCCCATCATTTGCCAGAGCCGCGTAGGCACCCGCCATTTCCATCATTGAGATGGAAGATGATCCCAGAGAGATCGAAGGGTCTGCGGCAATATCACTGGTTATACCCAATTTCCGGGCAAGGCCTATGGTATTAATAATACCCGCACGATGGATTAATTTCACCGAAACGGTATTGACAGAGTAGGCCAGTGCCCCGCGCATGGTATAGTTCACGTCATAATCATATTGTGAATTGCGAGGCGTCCACGCTCTACCCTCTTCATTGATATAGGTTTGCTGACCCGCGGAGATTAGCTCGCAAGGTTGAATCCCTTCTTCGATAGCCATCGCGTAAACGAACGGCTTAAATATAGAGCCAACTTGTCTTTTCGTTGATTCTTTCACGTGGTCGTACTGAAAGAAATCGTGGTTGATACCCCCGACCCATGCTTTTACCCGCCCGCTTTCCGGTTCCATCGCCAAAAATCCGGCGTTAAGGTATTGCAGATGGTGCTTGATCGAATCTAACGGGGTGGCTACCACTTCCTTCTCACCCTCCCAGGTAAATAACGTCATGGGTACTGGTTTCTTGAGTACTTCCATGATCTGCTTCTCTGACAAACCCTCTTCCTTTAATTTTTGGTAACGCGGAGACTGTTCGACAGCATCGCGGATAATTTCCTCTCTGCCCTTCCAGGGTTTAACTTTCCCCCAATGGTCAAAGAATTGCTTTTGGAGCGCGGTCATTTGTCGCGTTACAGCCTGCTCAGCGTAAAGTTGAAGTTTTGAATCAATGGTCGTGTAGATTTTTAAGCCATCCGTATAAAGATTATAGTTTGATCCATCGGCCTTTGTGTTTTTCTTACACCATTCCATCAGCTCCGCTTTTACGTATTCACGAAAGTAGGGCGCAAGATCAGCCTGAAACGTTTTCTGGTACTGAAGCTTAACCGGCATTTTTTTCACCGAATCAGCGATGGCCTTCCGGAGAAACTTATACTTTACCATTTGCGCCAACACGACATTTCGCCGTTCAAAGGCCTGATCCGGAAATAACCTTGGATTATAATAATGAGTGGCCTTCAACATTCCGACAAGCACAGTAGCCTGATCAAGGGTAAGATCTTTGGTGGTTGTTGAAAAAAATCGTTTCGCTGCCGAATGAATGCCATAGGTGTTATCGGCAAATGGAATGGTGTTTAAATACAAAGCGAGAATTTCCTTTTTCGCATAGATGGCCTCCATCCTGTTTGCGATGAGCGCTTCACGAAACTTATTGATAAGCATCGAAGCTATCCAATAATTCTTTCGTGGAAAAAGATTCTTAGCAAGCTGCTGAGAAATTGTACTACCACCACCAGATGATTCATTCTGCAGTAAAATTGTTTTTACCAGTACGCGCCCAAGACTCCGGTAATCAATCCCATGATGTTTATAAAATCTGATGTCTTCAGTGGCCAGCAAGGCGTGAATTACGTGCGGGGATATATCATTATATTTTATTTCGGTTCTGTCCTGAATAAAATACCTCCCTAACAAAACACTGTCTGCACTAAAAACCTCCGAGGCAACGGCGTTCTTAATAGTTGTTAATTCTTTTTTTGAAGGCGTTTGTGTCAGTATGAATACAATAAAAACCAGCAGCGTCACCAGGCTGGTAACGACTGTATACAAAGCCCTTCTGGCAAGGGTATGCGTGTGAATATACTCATTAAATCGGTGGTAACGCCGCTCCAGCGATTGGGTAACCTTCCAGGGTTTGATATGATGGATATAATAATCACCACACTTTTTACCAACCTTTTGAAAAAAATCTTGCATATCTCTCACCACAACCCGCAGAAACAAAAAAATACTGTACCAGCATCGCAACACATGTTAAACGGGAAAAATTCGGCTACCTGGAAACCTATAATTTTTAACCTGTTACGCTAACGCGAATTAACCGAATAGAGCGGCATCCGGAAGGTGAAATTCGTCCGATTGACCTGACACGGTTTGCATATCCTCTGCAAGCGGTTGTGTGAATGAAAATACTCACTATCAATAGAGAAAAAATAAGAATGCCTTTGCTACCAGCTATTGGCAGCAAAGGCATTCAATCCAAAAAATCCTTCTTAATTACTTTTTACGAGCGTAATCTTAGCGGCCGTTAAGGAAAAAATTCCTGCAGTCGACTGCTTTACAATACTGACAGCATCCAGTGTCATCTCGGTCTCAGATAATTTGTCTCCTGAAATCACCAGAATATTCTGGTTGGTGTTAACGCCAATATTCTGTTCTACGCTAATGATATTGATACTACCGGCATCGTTCGTATAATTGAAAACATCCTCTTTATTATATCCTTCAACCATCATCTCAAAGGATCCTTTCGTCCCGCCATCAACAAAATAAAAGGAACCAGCGTTTGTCAAGTTTCCGGATTTAGAAATCACTCCAGTGGTACTAACATCACTAAGTGCATAAGTTTCGATCGTTGTGATATTCCATTTCACCCCTTCATGGGTAACGTCCGCATCTCCCTTTCTCTTAACTTCATTGTCATCCGAACAAGAAAATGCTGTCAGGACAACCAGAAAAAGGAAAAACATTTTTGTTTTCATAATGATATGGGGTTTATTCTACAAAGTTTCATAATTCGACTATTAATAAAAAATCAAACAATTAAGTAACCTTACATGGAACTGTTTGACAGTGATGTGGTTGTAGCGGCAATTAATGACTTTTTGTCTTAAAACCTTACTTTCGAGCGAAATTTACCGAGAGCGTCTCTTTGTGGGCATACAGATTGTTTTAAAGTTCCAGTCATATGACAATGGAGAATCGTAAGACCATTTCAAAGGCGTTTAAAAAGGCGTTTCGATTGCTAAAACGCAATGATCCCCTAATTCTGTGCTCTTCAACTGCATTTTTTGCCACTTTTTCGCTTTCACCCATTATTATATTGTTGGTCAATCTTTTCAGCCTGTACTTTAAATCAGAAAAAATAGGGTATCAAATGTTTCAGGCTATCGGCTCCACCTTTGGCGTTGAAACTGCGAAGGATATAGAATTGATTGTCAATAATTTTATCGCGCTTGAAAGCAACTGGCTTATTACCATCGGCGGGTCCATATTTTTTCTTTTCGTGGCAACTACTTTGTTGACGGTCGTTAAGAAGTCAATTCATAAAATATGGAGTATCCGTAAAAAGCCAAAAATGAGATTCCGTTATTACGGAAAAGAACGTGGCAAAGCAATTCTCATTATTTTTTACTCTGGCATCCTTCTGTTGCTCTCGATTTTGGTAGATACAGGCTTAAACGTTTCTCTGGACTATCTTGAATCGGCCTGGCCCGGGACAGCTATTTTTCTTATACGAGGTTTAAGCATTATATTTTCTCTCGTGGTAGTGACGGTATGGTTTGCCCTGATCTTTCGATTTCTTCCCGATGCCCGTGTAGAATGGGAGGTAGCTTTTGCAGGGGGCTTTCTCACAGGAACTTTATTCAATATCGGGCAGGTTATCTTAGGTAAAGTGCTGATTCATTCACGCATGGCTTCCATATTTGGTGCGACTACATCCCTGGCGCTGATTTTACTTTTCATATTCTACTGTTCTTTTATCCTTTATTACGGTGCAGCTTTTACCCATGAATACGCCATCGCCACAAACCAGAAAATAATCACCAGCAAATATTCAAATCTCTACGAGGAAAAGCTGATAGAGAGTATGGATGAAGGGGGTTCTTAGGCATTGGGCATTAGGTCTTGGCTATCGGCAGTACAGTCGATGGTCAATGGTCAATGGTCAGTGGTCAGTAGTGAGTGGTCAGTAGTCAATGAGTAATTGGTCATTAGGGAATGCTCAATACTTGGGGATATAAATGGTCTGAATAATTAGTCAAGATTTGCTTTTTGCTTTAAACTTTAAGCTACTTAGGCATGCTTGGCCTTACTTCAATTTTACTGGGCAGCGTTCTGGGATTCATTTTTAACAGATCAACTACCATCTGCCCGATATCTTCAGGTTGGATTTTCCACGCATCTTCAGGCTTAGGCTCGGCATTATTAAAATACGTGGCAACAGAACCTGGCATAATGGTCGTCACCTTTATGCCATCTTTTCTCACATCCAGCATGAGTGCCTGGGTAAAACCAACCAGCCCGAATTTTGATGCATTATAGGCCGAACCTCCCGCAAAAAAGTTAGTTCCGGCAAGGCTTGCCATTGTAATGATGTATCCCTTTGATTTTTTCAGGGCCGGCAAAGAAGCTTTAATGCTGTAGAACGCGCCTGTCAGGTTTGTGTCAATAGTTTCCTGCCATTGATCGATGCTCAAAGAATCAATGGACCCAAAGTGACCAATGCCCGCATTGGCTACTAATACATCCAGGCTTCCCCATTTCTTTACCAACTCGTCAACCGCTTTTTGTTGCGACAAAGCATTGCGAACATCCGCTTCGATACCCAGGATTTCACCGCTTCCCAGTTTCTTTAGTCGCGCAACTGCGTCGTCTGCCGCTTTTTGTGAACGGCTGGTAATTCCTACTCTCATACCTTCCCGCATCAAAGCCTCGGCTATGCCATACCCAATCCCCTTGCTTCCACCAGTGATGAGAGCTGTTTTATTTTTCAAGTCGCTCATAAAGAAATCTTTTTTTAAAGTTTACCCGATGCAATTTAATGCGCCCTTCGATTTTTTGAAAGCATCGAAGTTTTATTCCTTAGCACTTTAAGGTTTAAACTATCGAATTGTTTCCTGATAGGGTATGATTTTTTCATTTGTACTTACTTCACCGTCTCGCCTGAAAATTTCATGAATATACTGGGTTTGAAATTAATGGGGATAGTCAAAATTCCGCTGGTAATCGTGGTGATCCTGACCGGCACTAGCGGATATTCCCAACAGGTGCAGAAAATCAGTCCGGCAGGAACAAAGTATTTATTATACACTCCCCCGGGGTACAACCCGGGCAGCGGCCCATCTCCGCTGTTGATAACGTTGCATGGTCAGGGAACCATTGGAGATGATCTGAATGCGTTGCTCACTTTTCGTGATCAGATTCCCGCTAAACTTATTGCCCAACAAAACTGGCCCGCTACCTACCCATACATTGTGGTTACACCTTTGCTCAAGCGGGATGAAAGTATTCCCGATTCGAGGGATCAGCTATGGTCTCCGGCGCTGGTCGATGAGGTTGTTGAACATGTCCGGTCTGCTTATTCGGTAAACACCAATAAAATCTATGTGACGGGACTGAGCCTCGGTGCGCATGGTAGCTATAGTTATGCTGCAGCCTATCCTGAAAAGGTAGCGGGGGTGGTAATGATATCAGGCGTACCGGATACATTGATCGCCTGTCAGGTTAAGAACATTCCGATCTGGGCGTTTCATGGGTCAGACGATGGCCTTGTCCCCCGTGCATTTCCAAACGGTATGGTACGATCGATCAATGCGTGTAATCCCCAGGGTAAATTTATTCCTCACCTTACCATGCTGTACGCACGCAAACATGGGGGATGGAATGAAATCTATAACAACTCCGACGGCTATTACATCTACGACTGGCTTCTGAAGTTCACAAAAAATGACC
>JAYSOP010000695.1:0-3112 GCA_043722905.1 Chryseolinea sp. | reverse complement strand
TTACCTCCATCATTTTAGCCGTGCCGTTTTCATTAACAAAAATAACAGTCTTTACTTCGTCCTGTTTTGGATTTTTTGCCTGGTCGGTGGTCTGACTTGCATTCCTGTTATTAGGGCCATCCTTATCTTTATTTTCGCCGGGCCCTAAGTCGTTAGGATTTCTTGTGGTAACCGCCGCAAGCGGTACGGCTAATACATTTTCTTTACGTGTGGTAATGATGTCCCCACTGGCGGTCATGCCGGGCCGGAAAGGAAAGCGGTTCCCTTCCATTACAAGATCCTGATATGAAGCGTCGAGAATTAAAATGCGAACTTCAAACTCGGTGATTGCATCAGCCGAAACCTTATCCTTTGCAGTATTGGCAATGAGGGTAACCACCCCGTTGAATTTCTTATTTGAACTGGCGTAAGAATCCACATCAATAATGGCAGTATCTCCGACGGATACCCTAACGATGTCATTTTCATTCACGTCAACTCGTACTTCCATAACGTTCAGGTCCGCAATGCGAAGCATCTCTGTTCCCGCCATGGTGGCCGTACCGACAACCCTTTCACCTTTTTTAACAATGAGTTTGGATACAATTCCATCCATCGGTGCCACAACAGAAGTTTTTCGGAAATTTTCTTCCGCTTCACGAAGAGACGCACCTGTGCTTTGAATAATATATTTTGAAGCTTCAACAGACTTTTCCGCCGCCGTTACATCACTGTTGGCAATAGCGTAATTCTGCTTGGCCAACTGCCAGTCTGCTTCGGAAATAACCTTTTGATTCCAAAGAGTCTCCTGCCGCTTAAACTCCTGCTCAGCCCGGATAAATTGCGCCTTTGAGGAATTCAGATTCGCTTCGGCCTGCGACAGATTTGCCCGTTGCTGACTTAATCCTGCCTTTGCGCGTTGCAGCTGGCTTTCCCAGGTATCGGGACGTATCTTCACCAGTAGTTGCCCCCGTTTAACGGAGTCGCCTTCTTCTACAAGCAACTCAATAATTTCTCCGGAAACTTCAGGAGCTATTTTGACTTCAGTAACCGGCTGAACGGTTCCTGAGGCACTTACCTTTTCAACGATACTCACCCGCTTTACCTTAGCCAGCTCAACCTCGATTTCTTTTGGTTTACCAATCCATCCTGCCGTTTTAGCAACCACCAATAAAATAATAATCACGACCAATGCTCCGATGAGCGAATAAATTAATTTGTTAGAATTTTGTTTTTGTTTTTTTGCCATTGAGTTGGGGTATTAAAATCCGAGGGGGATACCTTGATAAAAGTCCAGCACTTTTTTTCTAAAAATAAATTCATACTTACCACGGGCCATATCGCTGCGGGCCTGAAACAAATCGTTTTCTGCAACCTGATATTCTACATAGTTGGCTGCACCGATATCAAAACGTTGTTTGGCCATGCGATACGCCTCCTCCCTTGCCTGTACCTGACGCAATGAAGCGTTATAAGATTTTGAGGCCGCGATCGCGTTGTTATAGGAGGTCTCAACGTTCTGCCTAAGGGTATTATCAACCTCTTTAGCGGTGATCTTAGCCTGTTCATTCGCGATCAGTGCTCGCTGCACATTTGATCGCGCATTAAAATTATTGAATATCGGAATGGTTAAACTCACACTTACCGATTTGTAAATGTTATCTTTTACCTGATCATTAAATCCATAGATCTCGCGGAAAGAACCGGTAGGCTGAAGGCCATAGATTGGCGCATTCGTTCCCTGAACAAAGTATCCTGTCTCCACCTGATTAAACCCACCGTCAGATACAAAACGCGTGGCAGAAGCACTTGAATAATTTGTGTTCACCGATCCATTGATACCTAAACGCGGATAGAGATTACCCCGGGCTACTTTCACTCCATAATAAGAACTTTCTATCCGAAGTTTTGCGCCCTCGATTTCAGGCAAAGTTCCTTTGGCGATCTGGTATATGGCTTCCCTGCTCTGGTCCAGAATCAGATCTTCCGCCCCGATGACTGGAGTTTCAACTGTAAAATTTTCGGTTGCCGGAAGTTGTAATGCCTGTTGTAATTGTAACAACGACAAAGCCAATGAATTTTCCTGATTGATGAAATTCAACTCATTGGTAGCCACCTGGGCATCGAGGTTTAGTTCATTCGACTTTGGCAATGAACCTGCCGCAACCAGTTTTTGTGTCCTTTCATATTGTTGCTGACTGGAAGCGAGTTGCAGACGGGCATTCTCAACAAGCTCTTTATTGAACACTACATTCACAAATAGTGATATGACATTTAGCGTAACGTCATTTCTGGATTTAACCAAATCCTGTTTGGACGCCTCCTGTTCACGGGCCGTTTGTTTAATATAATTTTGGATTCTGAAACCATTAAAAATCGTAACACCACCGCTGGCTCCCAGACTGGTATATCCGTTGCGCTGAGAGGAAATAAATTGGTTTGTAACAGGATCTATTCCACGTCCCCAATTGTAGCCATTGGAAGCGGAAGCGTTTGCTGATGGCAACATGGAAAATTTTGCCTGTTTATTTTCGATATCACCTAACTCAACCGATAATTCGCTTCGTTTCACCTGCAGGTTGTTCGCCAATGCGTAATCGACACATTCCCTCAGTGTCCAGACGTCATTTGTTGCCGCGGAGTCCGCTACCTGTTGCCCAAAAGTGACGACGCTCAACAGGGATAGAACTATCAATAAAAATTTTGCTTTCATTCAACGATCAATATCAGGTATATAAATAATTTCCTTAATCCAGCTAAGGCTCCGTATATATTCTAAGGTTACGGGTTTCAGCCCTGAATCCATTTCAATCACAAGACAAGCGAGATCATTTTTTCCTTTACGGGAAACGGACATCGTGGCAATGTTACAATCGTCATGGGCCAATACGTTCGCGATAAAAGCGACGCTACCTTTTGTATCGTCTGCCGTAATAACAAGGGTATGGAGGCTGGCACTGAAATCCGCCTTAAATCCATTGACCTCTGCAATATTAATGAGACCCCCGCCCTTGCTTTCACCCAACACTTCTATTTTTCTTTCTCCTTTCTGTAAAAGCAATCTGATTGTATTGGGATGTAAAGCAGAAGCATTGGCTACCGATTTGAAATGAAACTTAAGCCCTTCGGTCGG
>JAYSOP010000694.1:0-2659 GCA_043722905.1 Chryseolinea sp. | reverse complement strand
AGCAGGCAATAAAGGCAGGGGTGAAAAATGCCATCGATTGGCTTTTTCAAAAAGGATATAAAAATGTGCTCATCGAAGTTAATAATGAATGCAATATTGATCAGTACGACCACGAAATCCTGAAACCAAAAAGAGTGCACGAATTAATAGATCTGGTGAAAGGGGTGAAGAAGTCTGGCTACCGCTATCTTGTCAGTACTAGTTATGGGGGCAATACTGTCCCTACACCTAACGTGGTCAAATCCTCAGATTTTATTCTGATCCATGGCAATGGTGTAAACGATTACGAGACCATGCAATTGCTGATTGATAACACCCGAAAGGTCGAAGGATACAGGCCGATGCCCGTCGTAATAAATGAAGATGATCATTTTGACTTTGACCTGGATAAAAATAATTTTGTCGGTGCCATCGAAAAATATGTTTCATGGGGATATTTCGACTACAGGAAAGAGGGAGAAGATTTTTCCGTGGGGTACCAGACTGTTCCCGTTGATTGGGGAATCCACTCTGACAGAAAGAAAGGATTTTTTTATAAGGTGAAAGAGATCACAGGAGGGTTGTCTTCCCCTTGAAATTTTAATTTTACACTGCCTCGTTAAGAAAAATAAAACAGTCCGAAGCTCCTCCCAATTGAAACTGAAGCTATCGGCCAAACTCGACCAAAGTTCCAGCGGAACGAAAAACATATTGTAGCAACGGATTTCAATCCGTTGCCTTACAAACAACAATACATGTCAATCCGTAGACCCGTGAACACATCTCCACAATTACTCTTTCTTTTTCTTGTCGGTGAGATCGTCAAAGAGACTGTTAAAGATAGACAGGATAAGGCTGAACAACAGTGCCCACCAGAAACCATCTACGTAGAAAGCCACGACCAGATAGTCGGCAAGCAGGATAATGATGGCATTGATGACCAGCAGAAATAGCCCCAACGTAAGTATCGTAATCGGAATGGTGAGAATCACCAAAATCGGTTTAATAATAACATTGGCGATGGAGAGAATCAGCGCGACGATCAGGGCGGTTCCATAATCTTCTACCGAAACCCCTGGTAACAGGTAGGCAGTCAGCACCACAGCTAACCCATTCAATAAAAAGCGGATAATCCAATTCATTTTAGCTAGGGTAAATTTTCAAGGTCTCCCAGGTCTTTTTTTCGATTCGTTGAAGCCTTGTTTATTTTTAAACTTTCCAAGTCAATAAAAGGGACTTCGATTTCATCAATCACGCTAGTCTCCTTTTTTGAATAACACTGATCAAACGTAATTCCAGACACGGAAGTCATTAAATCAATACGAATCGGTGGATACCCTAATTGAACTACTGAATTTTCCTTAATGAAATCATCTATTGAGATTCCACTTAGCTTTCCAAAACCAAAATCGTTTAAGGCCTTTAATAAATTTTGAGCATTATCTACAACAGCATCAATCCATATGTCGATATCACCGGTAGCTCGGATGTAACCATGAAAACCTACTGCATAACCTCCAACGATCATGAACCTAACTTTGTGTTTGTTTAATAATTCGATGAACTCTTTGAAATCCTTGCTTAAATTTATCTTCGCCATAAAATTGCAATCGTAACGCCTCTATAGCGGCAATCCTTTTTTCCGGAGGCTGGGAAAGCCAATAGTGATAATCTTTGGGCTCCTGACCCAATGTATATTTTTTAACTGATTTTTTATTGAATTTGAATTCCATAAATATACGGAAAGATAGAAAATGATTCTTTAATTTCAGCCCTATGTACGCGATAGTTGACCTTGAGACAACCGGTGGATATGCAGAGAATCATCGCATTACAGAAATTGCCATCTGTTTCCATGATGGTATTCAGATAACGGACACGTTTCATACGCTTATTAATCCCGGTAGGAATATACCGTATTATATTACAGGCCTCACAGGTATCACGACAGAAATGGTCTTTTCAGCACCTTCTTTCAAACAGGTAGCTACCGAAGTTTATCAAAGGCTGGAGGGAAAAGTGTTTGTAGCCCATAACGCTCACTTCGATTACTCTTTCCTGAAAAAGGAATTTGAGCAGGCAGGAATACAATGGCAATCGAAAAAACTTTGTACTGTCCGGCTTAGCCGAAAAATAATTCCCGGGCTTCGGTCCTATAGCCTGGGAAGTCTGGCTGAAAGCCTCGGGATAACAATATTTAATCGCCATCGCGCAGGCGGTGATGCAGCGGCAACGGTAAAGATTTTTGATCAACTACTTCAGCGCGACCGGGATAGCTATATTATCAAGGCGTTGAAAAAGAATTCCGGCGAAACGATTCTGCCTCCCAATTTGTGCAAGCACGAGTTTGATAAACTGCCGGCCAAATGTGGTGTGTATTACTTTCATGATGCCAGGGGAAACGTCATTTATGTGGGAAAAGCAATCAACATAAAAAAAAGAATTGCAGGCCACTTTACCGGTGAAGCCAGGGAATGGGGCCGATCAAAAATCAGGAATGAAATCCACCACATCAGCTATGAGCTTACCGGAAATGAGCTCATCGCCCTGATCCTTGAATCACAGGAAATCCGAAAGCTCTGGCCAAAATACAATCAGGCCCAGAAATATCGTTCGGAGGAATGGGGCATCTATGACTATGAAGACCGCAATGGTTATCTCCGCTTTTCCGTTAATCTGG
>JAYSOP010000693.1:0-2328 GCA_043722905.1 Chryseolinea sp. | reverse complement strand
AGCTACTTTTTGTTTGGCCATTGGATTATTCCAACCATGGATTATGCTGTGGTGGGAGGATATCCAAAACAGAAGGCGGGTAATTAAAGTTTATGGCTTGGTCGCCATTATCAGCTACGCAGTATATTGGGGTTTGTTTTTAATTTAATACTATGATAAAAGTTTTTTATGTATTGATGGCATTTCAGATGGTCGCGTGGGGGTGTTCGGTTAAAAAGGAGGAAAAGGTGAAAGACGAACCTGCCGTTGCCATCGTGAATGAGTATCCTGATTTATCCCTGACATTACAGGATGGAACCAGGATTTCAACCCGCTCGCTGCAGGGAAAAAATATGTTTGTTTTCTTTCAGCCAGAGTGCGATCACTGCCAGCAGGAAGCAGCGGAAATCCAACAACAATTGAATAGCTTTAAAGATTACACGCTGTATTTCATATCCTCAGCGCCCCTGCCTCAGGTGATTCAATTTTCCGAAGATTACGGGCTAAACAATAAGCAAAACATAAAGTTTGCAGTAACTTCATCAGAAGGTGTGCTTACCCATTACGGGCCTATACAAACACCGTCGGTGTACATTTATTCAGAAGGCAGGTTGAAGAAATCTTTCAATGGTCAGACGAAGGTTGACAATATTTTAAATAATCTTTAGGGCCTGAATGAATTTTGTAATTACTTATTGCCGAATGGCAACCACCAAAAATTTTTTTTGTTGACCGGAGAACCCGAATAGAAATTTTTCACCCCCATCCTTTAATCCGGTTTTCTTTTTCAGCATCTCTGCCGTAAGCGGATAATTTCGTGTGGTGACATTTGCCTTTCCATCCGGAAAATATTTTTTGATTTCCTGCCGATCTCCCCTGATTGTTTTTTCCACCAAAAAAATCCTCCCTGGAAAATCTGAAACTAAATCATGGGATGTATAGAGATGCGTATTATTCTGTATTTTTTGCAGATTAAACCTGGTGCCAATTGATTTAAATGCTCCCGCTTTCAGGATGGAAGCATTGGGTTCATACAAGTATTGAAGGGGATCATTAAGGCCCGTCTCCTGTGCCCGCTCTTCGGAAAATGTGAAGCTGAAAGCCTCAGGTTTCTTATGATTAGATAAATTAACAGTTTCAATAACAGGCTCGCCAACGGAATCTTTTTCACAAACAAATAATACTTCTTTGCACTCGTTATCGACGGAAATAACAAAAGCGGCTTTTACATAGGGTAATTGGGTTAACCCAGCCTGTATGTCGAGCAGCGGCGAGGCTTTCACCAGAAATACAGAACTCTTTTTCAGGATTTGTACGCTGAGTTTCACTACATCGGGAATCGAATCTTCCATAGCATTGACCTTCCTGCCAGTCAATGTGCGCCTTGAGGGATCTGCGTAAAAAAAATCACAGGAATGACGGGCGTCCTTGATAAAAATTTCCGCGGAGGAAAGATGGTATTCAATATTTGTGGCGTTGAGTTGTTCGTGATTGTGTCGGCTAATTTCAAGCAAGGATTCTTCGGGTTCCACAAAATGCAAATGTTTGAATGCTCTGCTCAGAAAGAACGCATCCACTCCAAAACCCCCTGTAAGATCTGCTCCGATAATTTGCTTTTCTTTAAATATATTCTGCAGTATTTCAGCTTTAAAACGGGCCGTTTGCTCCGATGAACTTTGCTCAAGGTTTATTGAGGGTGGATAGATTACTCCTGAGGTAGCATAATAGGTCGGCAACTTTTCTTTTGATTTCTTTCTGCCCGCAATCTGGTCCGCCAGTATCCCTGGCGGGATACCCGAAACTTCTTTGTTGTTCAGGACAAACGTTCTCCGGTCGTCGTTTTCGTGAGCACGAATAAAGTGCTGGATTGATTCAGCAGACAATGTTCTGATTATTTCCAAGGTGTTCATCCCCAAACGAGTCAAATTGTTTTCGCCAGACCTGGCCAAAAGTAAACCTTTGCGTTAATTTACGTCGTCATCACCGTCACTTTTGATTTGTTTCGTCATTCTTACTCATGGAAAATTTTGATTTAATCGTAATTGGCGGAGGGGCGGCAGGTTTTTATGGTGCTATACAGGCGGCAGATATCAGGCCGGGATTAAAAATTCTTATTCTCGAGAAATCTGCAAAGTTGCTCTCGAAAGTGCGGATATCCGGTGGAGGGCGTTGCAACGTTACGCACCGTTGCTTTGACCCTATCAGCCTTTCCCACCATTACCCGCGGGGGGAAAAACCATTGCGAAATGTGTTCAAAAGATACGACGCGCAAAAGACCGTGGCGTGGTTTGCCTCCCGGGGCGTTGACCTTAAAACCGAGGAGGATGGGCGAATGTTTCCTGTTACCGA
>JAYSOP010000692.1:0-4057 GCA_043722905.1 Chryseolinea sp. | reverse complement strand
AAAAAGGAGCCGTTTCACCATTACGCGTGAGTTTTGTAGTTTCAGTAAAATACAATTCAAGGACCTTGTCATCGGCTGTCTTAACGTAAATTTCATTCTTATCTGCTTCAACCTCGTGCACAACACCCTGATAAGTCCCTGATTCAACTACGTCGGTTTTTTCGCCGCCGCAGGCACTTAAGAAAATGATGAATGAAAAAAGCGAAAGGAATTTAAACGTTTTCATAATATTTATTTGTTTTGATAAAAAACATTTCCATAAAAATTTACATCTTCACCTGCAAGGTAAGATAAAAACTCCTTCCATCAGAAGGTAAAATGCCCGGGCCAGGATATCCCGTTGCCCGTCTTGTAAAATATAACCGGTCACCAAGATTATTGATGCTGCCTTCCACCTTAAATTTTTTGAATTGATAAGACACGCTGGCATCCATGATGGTGTAAGATGGAATTACGCCCACCAATCCGGAAACGCCCCCATCGCTGGCATTGGTGGCATCTGAGAACTGATCAGAAATATAAGAGTATTGAAAAGATAATCTGAGATCCTTGTACCCTACTTTCACACCACTTTTGATATTTATCTTTGGCACAAACTCGACCTGATTCCCCTGCACCCCGGAGATCTCACTTGTTTTATAGGAAGATCGAATGGCCGCTGCATTTAAAAACAAAACACCGGTGTAATCTTCTTCCTCTCTTGAAATAGTCCTTACCAGATCACTTTCCACATAAGATTCAACTCCGTGAATGACGGCTCTGCCAATATTGCTCCGGCGACGCAAAACTCTGTTATAATCGTCATAAAATTGAACCTCCCCTATCCGGTTATTATAATTCAAATAGAAAAAACTAACATCATAATTAACCAGTTTTGTCTGTTCACTGCGAATGCCCACGTCAAATGAATATCCCTTTTCATCTTTCATATCCGGATCAATTACAGAAGAAGGGTTGGATATTCTCATGTCACTAAAGGTGATTGACCGGTAATTCTGTGAAAGGTTAGAATAAACATCTACCTGTACCGTCGGTTTGTAACTTATGCCTAACCCTGCAATCACAAACTGCCGGCCATTACTGCGCTGCTCCTCCGTTTTTGTTATCTCAATTATATTTCCCGCCAGGTCTCTATATACATTCCCATAAAATCCATCGGCAGTAGTATAAATGTTTTCATATCGGATACCGGGGGTAATAGAAAGTCTATCGTTGACATACAAAATATTCTCCAGAAAAACCGACCTGTTCTGATTCGGGAATTGATAATCATAGGTAACGAACTGATCGCCACCCGAATATTTAAAATTAGCTTCTTTACCAGTACTTCCCAATCCCTGGGTGCTTTCATTTAATCCACTGAAATATCGACTCCCCAAAAGCAATGCGGAAGGCATTTTACCAAGGGAATACCGCTGTAAATAACGCGCCTCAGCCCCCCAGTTATTAAAATAGCCTTTAATGAGGTCACGGTCACTTCCATCATCAATAGTGCTTACCCGATTGGGCCTGAATCCTAATGCATGTCGATACGCCGAGAGACCAAATAACCGAAAATTGAATTCACCGGAAGCACTAAATTTATGGTCTGCATGCAAAGCCAATAAATTCCAATTCACTTTAAACCAGTTGCGCTCGCGATTGGATTGTCGCGGATCCTCTCTGAACATATCGTCCGAAAGGCCCCCAGGTTGCTGAGCAAGGTAATCCATTTGCGTAAAGTCTATACCTAGTTTGGTCTTCTCGTTCACATCATAATTGACGTTAGCATAAAAGGTATGGTTGTTAAAATCGGAATTTTCCCGCCACCCATCCCCTTTTTTATACTGAAAAAAAGTATAATAACTGACTTTCTTCACTGTGCCACTGGCACTGGTAAAGGCATTGTAAAAGTTAAAGGAACCGATCGTTTGCCTGGCAATTAATTCCAACTTTTTGTCAGCTACTGGTTTTTTGATCCTGAAATTAATTAATCCGCCAAACTGCGTACCGTATTGGAGAGAGGCGGCCCCGCGTACAATCTGAATGCGCCCGATAGATTCAACGGGTGGGGTATAATAACTTTCCGGGTAACCCAGTGCATCTGCACTGATATCATATCCGTTTTGACGCACATTAAAATTTGAGGTGCGGTTTGGATCAAGGCCTCTGCCACCGATACTTAGTTGCAAACCCGCTCCATCATTTTCCCAAATATTCAGTCCAGCCACCCGTGCATAAATTTGTCTGGCATTATTGGTTGCCAGGTTGGCAACCAATTCTTCCGGAATAATTACTTCGGATTTTTTTCCTTCATAAATACCGGCATTTTCAATGGAACGCATTCGTGTAAATCCAAAATCATTGGGCTGATCATTAATGACTACTGCTTCTAATACATTTTGATATGGCTCAAGGGTGATAGGTACATCTTTATTCCCGTCCTTAATGCTAAGAGCCATCTTATGATACTTGAAAGCATCAGACATAACATGAATCGTGTAGTTACCGGCAGGTAAATCCTTGAATAAAAACTTTCCCTGCTTATTTGAAACGGCGCTCCTGGTTTCATCATTCAGATAGATCGTACAACCTTTTACTATTGAACTGTCGGCCTGCGAAGTCACCGTTCCCGAAAGGCGATATTGGCCAAAGACGGTAGCCGAGGTAAGGCAGATCAAAAGCGCACTAAAAGCCCGCAATTTTTTCATTGAAAGGTAAAATCCATGATTTGTGTAAAAGGGAATCGTCTATTTTTGCCAGATCTGTTTTCGGATCCACAAGGGCTTTTCCTAAACGACCATTGACGGCCACGTACGAATCAACAAACACCGAAGGGCTCTGATATCCAAGTTTTTCATAATAATCCCTAAGCATATGCGCATACTGCAGGATCATGTCCGGTTGTGTAGCCATCATCTTCTGTTGAAGGGGTGTTAAAAACTCGTCGTTATCGACGGTGATTTTTTTTCCTGTATGATCGGTAACAGTAAATTGAGCATAACCGGATTTTTCCATCAGCATAACGCGCCATGAAAACCTGTACCCCTGTTCTGTCCAGAACAATTCACCCGGATAAAACAGATGCCGAACGGGCAGAGCAACCTGAACGGTAAAAAACATAAAAAAGCCAATAGCCAGAAATTTTAAAGTGGGCTGATTAAAGGTGTAATGTTTCGTGGCTTGTAATAATATTTTCGGGAAGCGTAACCAAAGTGCGATACGCCCCGACATTTTCTCATGAAAAGCAACCGGAAAAAAGATCGAAGCAGTTACGATCATGATGTAAGGAAACATCCCAATGGGAAAAAGCATCGCGGTAAGCAAATGAAAAACAACGACAACTCCGAAGGCCCACCACCTCGTATAGCTGTTCAGTAACAAGAAAGGAATAGTTAAGTCATAGATACATCCAGCCCAGGAAAAAACATATGCTGTCCCGGTGTAATTAAAAAGAAAACCAATAAACGGCATGTCGTTCTTTCCAGGGAGCCAGATTCTCAAGGGTTGTGCGTGCAAAAGCCAGTCACTGTTGATTTTTGCCAACCCGGCAAAAATATAGATCATGCAAACAAATAATTTCACCGAATCAATGCACCATAGGGGGATAGACTGACTATTGAGAATTCTGTTCCGATGGGCATCCATAGAAAAATATGCATGGGCGGGCAAAAATATCATCAGCAAACAAATCATACTGATGAAATAATAATGATTCAGGTAGGTACTTTTGTCAATGAGTTCGATATACGTAAAACTTACAAATAGTGTAATAATGGATGCGCGGTAAAACCACCCCAATGCAACCATCAAGGCCGCAACAGCACAGATGATAAAAATCACATAGGTAAATTCACCTAAGGGCCTGACGAATTGAAAACCATAAAAAGGAAAATGATAATTGGGTTCGATATACAGTTCATGAATCCAACCCTTTGTCCAAAAGCGAACAATACTTAAAAACAACATCATCCCCAGCGCCATTCGGAATAGCGCCAACGGAGCAGGAGATGTAGTTTTCTGTAAATATCCTTTCATTATCAGGTCAAATCTTAATCACCATCATTGTCGGTGTACG
>JAYSOP010000691.1:0-3012 GCA_043722905.1 Chryseolinea sp. | reverse complement strand
GCCCTGGGTTAAGATGACCGCAAGAAAGTGTGCCCCGGAAAACATCACTAAGGATTGCAAATTATCGGGCACACGGATGCAAAATATCTTCAACGTGCTTTGCCATCCCTCAATTGTCTGAACCATGATTTATGTGATTAGGATGATTGTCATGATTAAATACAAAATAGTTTTCGTGTGACAACTATTTAATTTCGTATCAGCTCCAATTGTATTAAGCCCCAAGCGGGGCGTCCATATGGTAGCCCAGGGTAAGCCGAAGGCGCAGCCCTGGGTTAAGATGACCGCAAGAAAGTGTGCCCCAGAAAACATCACTAAGGATTGCAAATTATCGGGCACACGGATGCGCAATATCTTCAACGTGCTTGCCCCCAAAGAATTCCCTTCTTTCAAGGAGGGAAAAGTAAATTACTTCACGATCTTGTCATACGAGGCACTGATCCCTTTGATAAGCGAAGAGCTGAAACCGCGGTGTTCCATCTCGTTTAAACCGACAATGGTGCAACCCTTAGGAGTAGTCACCTTATCGATCTCTTCCTCCGGATGACGGTTCAGTTTCAGCAATAATTCAGCCGCACCCTTTACCGTTTGTGCTGAAATGAGGTTGGCCGTTTTGGCATCAAACCCAATTTCAATCCCTCCTTGCGTCGCCGCGCGGATAAAACGCAACGCATAGGCTATACCACATGCGCCAAGTACGGTAGCCGCATCCATCAATTTTTCATCGATGGGAATGGTAATACCGAGTTGATTGAAAAGCTCCGATACATAGTTTACCTGAGCCTCGGATGCCCCGGTGTGGCAGAGACATGTGACCGATTCCTGTATGGCGATCGCGGTATTGGGCATAGCCCTGAAAATAGGAACCCCATGGTCAATGATGGACGATAAGTCCTTCAGCAACACTCCGGTAACCACACTGATCACAATATGTTTCTGAGGATCAAAATGGGATTTTATTCCTTCCAGCACCTCCCTTACATTATAGGGTTTTAGGGAAACGATGATCACATCACTGTTTTTGACAGCCGTATCGTTCTCACTGGTTACGGTTACTCCCAAATCTTTCAGATGGTGAATGGCATCCACATTTCTGCGGGTTACCGTAATCTGTTTGGGCGAAACGAACTTACTCTTCATCAACCCTTCGGCGATAGCCGTTCCGAGGTTTCCCCCGCCCAGAATAGCAATTTTCTTCTCACGCATACGAATAATAGTTAGGACAAATCTGATGACTATGACAATTAAATTATTTTAACTTGTATTATGCTAACTTCTTCCGGCAATTGTTAAAAATATTCTATCCGGCTTCCGTGAACCTGACTCTTCACCCGTGATTGCGTTTCAATTCATTTTCTTTGCTGACACCGGTGCCTTAAATGGTCACTCATTGTGTCGTGAAACTTTTCCCTGTTAACTTGGGCCATCTTTGAATCGATTATGAATTTATGAACATCCAGGAAATCCTTAGCAAAGTCAAACAGCGCAATCCGAATGAACCTGAGTTCATTCAGGCGGCCGAAGAGGTCCTACCCTCCCTTATTCCAGTGCTTGAAAAACATCCGGCCTTTGTAAAATCCAAAATACTCGAGCGCATCGTGGAGCCTGAACGCCTGATCAGTTTCAGGGTAACCTGGATGGATGACAAGGGTGAGGTGCACGTAAACCGGGGCTATCGCGTTCAGATGAACAGCGCCATTGGTCCTTACAAAGGTGGATTGCGCTTCCACCCATCCGTGACACCGGGTATCCTAAAATTTTTAGCATTTGAACAGACTTTCAAAAATGCACTGACAGGCATTCCCATGGGGGGAGGAAAAGGCGGAAGTGATTTTGATCCTAAAGGGAAATCGGACAATGAGGTAATGAAATTTTGTCAGGCCTTTATGTTGGAACTCGCCCGGCATATACATCATCGGCTGGATGTACCTGCCGGCGATATTGGTGTGGGCGGAAGAGAAATTGGATTTCTGTTTGGCGCATACAAAAAAATTAAAAATGAATTTACAGGTGTACTCACAGGAAAAGGGATCGAGTGGGGCGGTAGTTTAATGCGGACCGAAGCCACGGGTTACGGACTGATTTATTTTGCTGAAAACATGCTTCAATCCAAAAACGATTCCATCAAGAATAAAATTTGCCTGGTTTCTGGTTCGGGTAATGTGTCGCAGTACACCATTGAAAAAATCATTCAACTGGGTGGCAAGGCGGTGACAGCATCTGATTCCACCGGATACATTTATGATGAAAGTGGATTCACAACGGAGAAGCTGGCTTTTTTGAAAGACCTGAAAAATGATCGAAGGGGCAGGATCAGAGAATATGCTGATCAATTTAAAAATGTAGTTTACAAAGATCTTGATTCAAAGGCCGACCACAATCCTGTTTGGGCCATTAAAGCAGACTGTGCTTTCCCGTGCGCAACGCAAAACGAAGTGAATGGTAAAGATGCCGGAAATCTTGTGAGAAACGGTATCAAATTACTGGGTGAAGGTGCGAACATGCCCACCACAATTGAAGGTGTGAATACCCTTATCGATAATGGAGTAATGTATGCCCCCGGAAAAGCGTCCAACGCCGGGGGAGTTGGCACCTCAGGACTTGAAATGACCCAAAATTATATGGGTACCTCCTGGACTGCCAAAGAGGTAGACGACCGGCTTCACGCTATCATGAAAAATATTCATGACACGTGTCTCGCTGCCGCAAAAGAGTATGGCAAGCCCGGCAACTATATGGCGGGGGCCAACATCGCAGGTTTTCTAAAAGTCGCCCGCGCGATGCAGGCGCAGGGAGTAATTTGACTCACGCAAGGGTGCGCTTTTGCGTATAAAATTCCAAGGCCGCTTGCGCGTCAAGTAATGCAAAACACCACTCTCTACAACTCCTAATTATTTTTAGCTTTGCCATCCTGTCAAGGAAATGGAATTAAGACTTTCAACCGGATATAAGTCGATCTTAAACCTGGCATTGCCCATATCCCTGGCGATGGTGGTTCCTCAGATCAATTTC
>JAYSOP010000690.1:0-14654 GCA_043722905.1 Chryseolinea sp. | reverse complement strand
GTCTGGTTTTTTTAGTCGTAAATTCTTTAAATAGTTACTGTGCGCTTGCGCGCTGAAATAGCCCACCTTTCCAAACAGGTATTCCCATTGCAAACAGCGGCGAAGTCATATAGGGCAACCGTTGGACAAATGTGGTGTGGTATCCCATACAAAACATCCCCCACCTGATAAGCGTTGTGCTTAACCGTTTTAAAAACCATATGCTCTTCGCTATGGCCAATGGGCTCAAGTTCCGGTGCATTCAGAAAATACACGCGGTTACTCAACGCATTCTCCGACGCGATCGATTTATGACCAAGGTCAACGCAAATGGTTTCGTTGTCCGGTTTTGAAATAATCCGGGTCATGACCAGCGCCGCGAACTGAAAAAGTTGTTCTGCCAGAATATTTTCATACCCTTTATCCCAAAAAATAAAGGTTCCGGGACTGCATTCAACATTCTTATTCTGAGCGTGTATGGGAAAGGTTGGTGTTCCACCCGCAACGATCAGCGCCAACCTGCCTGTAATTTTTTTTATCTCGGTTTGAAGTTGTAAGACTGGGAGAAAAGCTTCATTGCATTTGCGGGTTCTGACCTGAAGATCGGCGTCACGAAGGTGCCCATCGTAGGCATGAAGCCCGATGATATCAATGCCCTTCGTATGAATGGCTGTCTGGTACAGTGCAAGCGCTTCCTGTCCTGGTGTGATCCCGGTTCGGTTCATGCCTACGTTGAGGTCCAGAAATACCCTGATAGTAAGGTGGTGGCCTGAGGCGATCGTTGATAAATCCGCTAGTGTTTTTTCATTGTCTATTAAACACGAAAATATAGTTCCAACAAAATGGCCCTGCAGCTGGCAGAATCTTTCCGCCTTTGGCCCTATTGGTTGATACGCCAGCAACACATCTTTGGCGCCTTCCTTCGCCAGTATTTCAGCTTCGGCAATGGTAGCGCATTTAAATTTTGTGAGGCCGGCTTCGAGCATTAATCTGATTACTTCCGGACACTTATGGGTTTTTATATGCGGCCTCAATTGCCCGGTATTACTGACAAAGGTTTTTAAAAGTTTGATATTACTTTTTACCCTGTCGGGATAGATAATGAGGGAAGGAGAATCAATTTCAGCTGCATTATTAATGGTATACCAGTCTGCTTTCATGGGGATCAGTGGAGCTCAAATATCGCTTCAATTTCAACGGGTATATTATCGGGCAGGGAGCCCATTCCTACAGCGCTGCGTACACCTACACCGTTATCATCTCCCCAGACCTTAGCAAAAAGCTCGCTGCAACCATTCATTACAAAAGGATGACGTTCAAAATCGGGTGTGCAATTCACCATACCCAAAACTTTTATGACGCGTTTAATCTTGTCAAAACTTCCCAGATTTTTGTGAAGCGTGGCCAGTATGGCAAGCCCGACCTGCTGGGCTGCAGCCTTGCCTTCTTCCATAGAAAAGTCTTTTCCGATTCTGCCAATAATCAGACTGCCATCAGATTTTATGGTACCGTGACCAGAAACATACACCAGATTATTTACGATCAGGAATGGTTTATAGACACCTATCGGTTTGGGTGCGGGAGGTAAAGTAAGTCCTAGTTTTTCAAAACGTTGATCAGCTGTGGTTGTGTTCATAGATTATATAATAGCATTTAAGATCAAGACACCGATTATCCCAACAACAGCAACAATGGATTCCATCACCGACCAGGAACGAAGGGTATCTTTGATGCTAAGGTTAAAGTATTCTTTGAAAAGCCAAAATCCACCATCATTTACATGGGAGAACATCAGGCTGCCGGCTCCTATGGCAAGTACCATAAGATTTGGATTAACATCTGACTGGCTCAGTAGTGGCAGTATGATACCGGCGGCGGTTAACCCGGCCACTGTTGCCGACCCAACACAGACTCTGATAACACAAGCGATCGCCCACCCTAAGATCAGCGGATGAACATCCATGCCAATTAATAAAATTCCAATCTCATTACTTACACCGCTGTCGATTAAAATCTGTTTCAGCGCGCCTGCGCCGCTCATGATTAACAGGATCATGGCAATGTCCTTAACCGCATCGCCATAGGTGTCCATGATTCTTTTCATACCCATCCCCCTGCTGAGCCCCAGGGTATAGGTTGCGACGGCCAGGGAAATCAACAACACCATGGCAGGGTCGCTGACAAAAACAAAAATCTTGTTGATCATCCCCTCCTTAGGGATATAGGGAGTCAGCAGTGTAGTAGCCGCCAGGAGGATCACCGGTAATAGTGAAGAGAAAACACTATTAAAAAGGCTTGGTAACTGATCATCAGGAACGGATGATGGTTGAAATGTTTTTGGCAAATCAGTGTGAATTCCCCTGAGGGTTTTTGCAAATAATGGCCCGGCAATGATGACGGTGGGAATACCGACAATAATTCCATATAACAAAGTTTGACCCATATCCGCGCCGAATTGTGCTACCAGATAGGACGGTGACGGGTGGGGTGGTAAGAAGCCATGGGTTACTGATAACGCGGCCAACATCGGAAGGCCGATATACACGGCTGGAAATTTATAGCGGTAGACAACCGAAAATATTAACGGAATTACGAGCACAAAACCCACGTTGTAAAATAATGGAATGCCAATAATAAATCCTGTAATCATCAGGGCCCAATGAATGTAACGTTCTCCAAAAAGATACATCATTCCTGAGGCGATGCGTTGTGCGCCGCCACTATCAGATACAAGCTTGCCGAGCATGGCTCCGGCCACAATTACGATAACCAAAGATCCCAGCATGTCACCAATCCCTTTTTGAATGGAACCTCCGATCTGACTGGCGTCAATTCCGAGAAAAAGTCCTGCGAGAATAGAGATAATTAAAAATGCAAGAAAAGCATTTATTTTAAACACCGTAATCAACACTACAAGGATTGCAATACAGAACAGAACGATAAGTATCGACATAGGGGACCCTTAATTGAGCATTAAAATTTATCAGGAATTTGAATGATGCGGACTACAATTTCATGTGGATCCCCATCTTTATCCACCAGGTTGAATCTGACCATCGGATTGTCTTTGTTCAGGTTATTCTCTACGTGGGTAATTTGGTTATACTGTAAATGCTTCTCGATGTCCTTCTGCAGGATGTGGAGGGCGTTGGCGAAATCAACTTCAAGCGGGCTGGGGTTGTAAGAGGATGTCTTCATGATACAGGGTTTACCACCGTATGAGTGCAGAAGCCCACGTGAACCCACTGCCAAATGCGGCTAAACAAATTAAATCATTTTCTTTCATTTTACCTTCTGCCCAGGCTTCGCTCATCGCGATGGGAATTGAACCCGCGGTCGTATTGCCATAGCGCATGATATTATTATAGACCTGGTCATTGGTCAATCCGAGTTTTTCCTGAATGTACTGACTGATCCGGAGGTTAGCCTGATGGGGAACCAAAAGGGTGATATCTTCTTTTTTCAGATGGTTCGCCGACAGCGCTTCATTAATGACCTCTGTAAATCTTACGATGGCATGTTTAAAGACCTGGTTTCCGTTCATTACCACTTTGAAAGTGGAGGTGTCTGTAATCTGGGCAGGTTGCCTTTCAGCATTAGGTCGGCTACTGCCCGGGTCCTTAATATAAAGCTCCTCCGCATAACGTCCATCGGAATGCAGGTGTGTCGACAATATGCCAGGCTTTTCAGATGACTGGAGGATAGCAGCTCCCGCGCCATCACCAAAAATCACCGCCGTGTTTCGGCCTTCAGTAGAAATATCCAATGCGGTAGACTGGATTTCAGCGCCAACGACCAGAACAGTTTTATACATACCTGTTTTAATAAATTGGTCAGCGATTGACAAGGCATAAATAAAACCGGAACAGGCATTGCGGATATCAAGGGCTGCAATACTTTCAAGGGCTAATTCACGCTGTAATAAAACTCCTGAACCGGGAAAGAAATAATCTGGCGTGATGGTGGCAAACACAATAAAGTCAATATCTTTTTCGGTGAGTTTTGCCCGTTTCAAAGCCATACGCGTGGCTTTCGCAGCCATATTGGCTACCGTATCCTTGGCCGGATCAATCCACCGTCTTTGCTCTATACCTGTACGCTCAATGATCCACGCGTTGTTGGTATCCATTAACGTGGAGAGGTAATCATTGGTAATAATATTTTCAGGAACGTGGTGACCGAGGCCGACAATTTTAGAATAGCGCATGGTTTGGATTTCAGTGTCCTAAGGTAATAAAAGTTGTTTCAGATTGCTATGCGGGAATATCGCCAAATTTTGGATGGAGGGTACAGCCAGCAGACCGCGAGTTTAGAAGTTTTTGGATGGGGGCAGGATTAAACAACAACAATTACCTTGCGAATAAGTAGGCTCTGAAAAGCGAGTCCCCTTACACAAGAGACTCTTCAGAGGCGCGGACCTCATTGCTGAAACAGGCCCAGAATATTGCCTGTAGGGTCGCTGAATCTGGCGGTTATTTCAGGAGCTTCCATTCCGACAGCTTGCTCGATCTTTCCACCATGGTCCACGATAGCTTTCATGGTTACTTCAATATCGTCAACCATAATATGCACCAACATTCCCAATTGTTGTATGGGTTTCCTATCCGTTCTCCAGGTGCCGCTTACTTCGTTTACCGCGTCATCAAATGCGACAGAACCATCTTCTCTTGTTCTTATCTCCCAGCCAAAAACCTTGTTGTAGAAAGCGGATGATTCATCCAGGTTTCTGGAAGGCATTTCGAGATAACAGATTTTGCCGTTAGCAAAAGTTGGATGGGTCGGATTGTTCATTTTATTTCGATGGGATAAAATTTAAATAGAAAAGATTCTGTGGTATCGCCGGTAATTAAGACCTGTCCATGTCACCGCCTACAGCACCACATTCACAATCCTCCCTTGCACCACAATAATTTTCTTTGGCGGTTTTCCTTCCGACCATTTGTTGACAATTTCAGAGGCCAGAACAACTTTCTCAATATCTTCCTTTGGCATATCCAGGGCAAACGCCATTTTCGCGCGAACCTTTCCGTTGATAGAGATGGGATATTCAAATGAATTCTCTTTCAGATATTCTTCCTTGTATTCAGGAAAGGATGCATTCAGAATCGTTTCGCTATGACCAAGTTTCTCCCAGAGTTCTTCAGACACGTGTGGAGCAAAAGGTGCCAGGCTTATGACGAGCGGCTCGAGTATTGCGCGCTTACTTGTCTTCAATGAAGTGAGCTCATTCACACAGATCATCAATTCACTAACCGAAGTATTAAAAGAAAAGGTATCCACGTCTGATTCTATTTTTTTAATGGTTTTATGGAGCACTTTTAACTCAGGTCGCGTGGGCTCCGAGTCGGTTACTTTGTATTTTCCTTTTTCATCGTGAAAAAGATTCCAGAACTTTCGAAGAAATTTGTAAACACCATCGATCCCATTGGTATTCCATGGTTTGGATTGCTCCAGGGGGCCGAGAAACATTTCGTACATGCGAAGGGTATCGGCACCGTAAGAATCAATGATGTCGTCAGGGTTTACAACGTTGTATTTTGACTTAGACATTTTCTCTACTTCCGAATGACAAATATAAATACCATTTCCTCCCAGGGGCAAGGGATTTCGAGACTCATCCTCCAGGATAAATTGTGCATTTGAAAGGTCGTCACGCCATTTCTTAAACTGTTCGATATCTAAAATTTCGTTGTTTACCATTCCGATATCTACATGGCTCATGGCGAATTTAGCCACCGGAAACATTTGATAATTTTTTGACAATTCAGAATCGTTGGCGATTAATTTAATAAGCAACGAATTATTTTTAGGATTTTTTTGAATCTCCTTTACAATATGATAAGAAACAAAAACCGGCGTTGTCCTTTGTGCAAGGAGTGAGGTGAGATTTTTATCCTCATGATCTTTATACAATTCTAATCTGAATGTGAATTTGGAAACCCCCTGAATATGCCCCTGGTTAATCAATTTCTTAAAGGGCTCTTCTGATTCAACGTATCCGAGATCTTTTAATGCTTTACACCAGAAACGTGAATACAGTAAATGGCCAGTAGCATGTTCTGAACCACCGATGTATAAATCCACTTCTTTCCAGTATTGCAGCGCCTTCTTCGGAGCAAAAACATTCTCCAGTCTATCTTCGGGTGAAGCCATGTAACGGAACCAATACCAGCTGGACCCTGCCCAGCCCGGCATGGTGGTAAGTTCAAAAGGGTAGGCCTCGTTCCCAGAAATCTCTAAACCCCTACCCTTGGGGTTGGGCGAGTACATCCAGTCCTTAGCACGCGCTAACGGCGGTTCTCCAGTCTCGGTAGGTTTATATTCATCTATTTCAGGCAGGGTGATCGGCAAATCTTCCTCACCGACCAGGTGTGGGATACCGTCTTTATAGTAAACAGGAAAAGGCTCTCCCCAATATCGCTGTCTCCCGAATATCGCATCGCGAATGCGATAATTGATCCGGCGTTCTCCAATCCCCAACGATTTCACTTTTTCCAACGCTTTTTCTATGGCCTCATTCCAGGATAATCCGTTCAGAAAATCCGAATGGATCATCTTTCCTGATTTCGGTTCAAAGTTATCTTTGGTAATATCCGAGGTGGGGCCTTCCAGCACGTCTACAATAGGAAGGTTGAAGTGTTTTGCAAACGCATAATCCCGGATATCACTGGAGGGTACAGCCATCACCGCTCCGGTTCCATAACCTGCCAGTACATAATCAGCTATCCAGATTTGTATCTTCTCCCGACTAAATGGATTGACTGCGTAGGCTCCGGTAAACGCACCCGATATGCGTTTAACTTCGCTCATCCGCTCACGTTCGCTGCGGTTCTTTGCTACCTCAGTATATTCCTTAATGGTATTGGTTTGATCAGCCGTGGTGATCTTTTCAACCAACTCGTGTTCCGGTGCCAGTACCATAAAGGTCACACCATAAATCGTATCGATACGGGTAGTAAATACGCGTATTTTTTCAGTGTGTCCAACCAAAGTAAAATCCAATTCGCAACCGGTGGATTTGCCAATCCAGTTTCGCTGCATTTCTTTCACCGCTTCAGGCCAATCGATCGTGTTCAGTCCATTCAGCAATCTTTCCGCGTAGGCAGTAATCCGCATACTCCATTGCATCATCTTGATACGTTCAACCGGGTAGCCACCCCGCTCAGATACGCCATCCTTTACTTCGTCATTTGACAACACTGTTCCCAGGGCTGAACACCAGTTCACCATGGCTTCACTTTGATAGGCGATCCTGTATTTCTGAAGGAATTCTTCCTTCTGATTTTTATCCAAACCTTTCCATTGAGTCGCTGTAATGGTCGGAGTCTCTTCATCAGAGGAGGCTTCAACATTTACATTACCGTGACTTTCTATTTCCGCAATCAACGTTGAAATATCTTCTGCTTTACCCTGGCCGGGAGATAGCTGACCCTCAACAATTGATTTCTTATTATACCAGCTATTAAAAAGCTGCATAAAAATCCATTGTGTCCATTGATAATAATCGGGACTACAAGTTTGAACTTCTCTGGTCCAATCGTATGAAAAACCAATCTGATTTAACTGGCGCTTATAGGTTTCTATATTTTTCGCGGTAGTTATTGCTGGATGTTGACCGGTTTGAATCGCGTATTGCTCCGCAGGTAACCCAAACGCATCAAAACCCATGGGATGCAATACGTTGAATCCTTTTAGCCGCTTAAACCTGGCTACGATATCAGAGGCGATATAGCCAAGGGGGTGGCCTACGTGTAAACCTGCTCCGGAAGGGTAAGGAAACATATCCAAAACATAATACTTGGGCTTTAAAGAGACGCCAGCCTTCATTTCTGAGGGTTGCTCAACTTTGTAAACCTGCCGTTTCTTCCACTCATTTCGCCACTTTTCCTCGATTCGCCGGATTTCCTCCTTATTATAGTCGCTCATTATCTTAAGATAGAAGGCCAAAATTAAGTATTCCGCTGAATCGCGAAACAGGTTTGTTTGCAGGCGGCTATATTACCCATGGTTTGGGGGATTTTTTAAGGACATCTTTTGTATAATTTGCGCCTTCAAATTGTTCGTTATGAAAAAGTATTACGTGCTGGTATTCGCGGCGCTTCTGAGCGCTTGCGCTACCAGGGAAATATCAACATCGACTTCTGCTGATCCCTTCGATTCATTTGTCGACCATTATTACGAATCATTTTTAAAAATGAACCCGCTGGAGGCAACCATGATCGCCGATAAAAGGTACAATGATCAACTACCCAATGACATCAGCGACCAATTCCGGAATGAATTGCGGGCTTTTTACAAAACCTTTCAGGACTCTCTCCAGCAGTTCGATCGGGAAAAGCTAAGTGAACAACAAAAGGTGAGCTACGACATCTTGGCGTATGAGACCCGGTTCCGGCAGGGTTTATTAAAATATCCCGATCACCTGATGCCCGTTCAGCAATTTTGGGGTATGACCCTGACCATTCCCCAGATTGGTAGTGGACAGAGTTTTCAGCCCTTCAAAAAGGTTAAGGATTACGATGACTTTCTGAAGCGAATAGATGGCTTTGCCGTCTGGGTAGATACCGCTATTGTCAATATGCGGAAAGGACTTGAACAGGGATATACTTTTCCGAAGATTCTCATGGAAAGGGTGCTTCCTCAGGCAAGAGATATGATCGTTACGGATGTCACAAAAAGTATATTCTACCAGCCTATAACCAACATTCCGGACTCCATAGATGCGAAAGAAAAAGCCCGCCTGAATGATGCTTATTCAAAAGTTATTTCAGAGAAAATTGTACCCGCTTATACCAGGCTGTACAATTTTATTAAGGATGAATATGTTCCTAAAACACGGACCTCCGCTGGCATCAGCGATATCCCGAATGGCCAGGCTTATTATCAGGAGATGGTGAGGTTGTGGACGACAACCAATCTTACCCCGGATTCAATTTTTCGGTTAGGAGAATCGGAGGTAGCACGCATTCGGGGAGAAATGGAAAAAGTAAAAAATGAGGTTGGTTTCAAAGGTGACTTAAAATCATTTTTTAAGTATGTAAGTGAAGACAGGATTTTTAAGCCTTTTAAAACTGATCAGGAAGTAATTGATGCTTTTAAAGCGATTGAGTCCAGAATTCAGCCACAATTAAGATCTCTTTTTAACCGGACACCAAAAACTGCATTTGAGGTACGACAAACCGAAGAATTCAGAGAAATGTCGGCTAGTGCAGAATATAGTTCCGGTGCGCCGGATGGCTCCAGGCCGGGAATTTTTTACGTTCCGGTAATCAATGCACAGGAATTTAATGCTTCCGGAATGGAGACTTTGTTTTTGCACGAAGCGATTCCAGGCCACCACTATCAAAGTTCCTTACAGATGGAGAATCAGGATCTTCCTCGCTTCAGGAGGGCGCTGTGGTACGGCGCATATGGGGAAGGTTGGGCTTTGTATACCGAATCCCTGGGCAGGCAACTTGGCTTATACAGTGACCCGATCCAGTATTTTGGTCATTTGGGGGATGAAATGCACCGGGCCATCAGGCTTGTCGTTGATGTGGGTTTACACACAAAAGGCTGGACTCGGGAGAAGGCGATTCAATATATGATGGACAATGAACCGATCTCATTGCAGGGAACCGTTGCTGAAATTGAACGCTACATGGCCATTCCTGGTCAGGCGTTATCTTATAAGATCGGGCAACTGAAGATTAAAGGCTTGCGCCTGGAAGCGGAACAAGCGCTCGGAGACGAATTTAACATTGGTTTATTTCACGACGAAGTTCTTAAGTATGGCAACCTGCCCCTGAACCTTCTTGAAGACAAAATCCATGAGTGGATCTCTAAGATGAAAATAAGTGAATGAGGGGTTAGCGGGAAGTAAATTGAAAGTTTAGTTCAGTTAAAACTTTCAACTGTGAGCCTTTACCGGGTAACCAGCGTTCTCAAGGCTTCAATATCTGTTTGCTTGATAGGCTTTGTAATCATTTGGATTACATTTTTGTGCGCGAAAACCTGCTGGCGGTCCGTAACACTATTGGAACTCGTGAGTACAACGATTTGGGCCTGGCCAATAATTTTCTCTGGTAGTAGGGCAAATTGTTTCAGAAAGGCAAATCCATCAACCAATGGCATATTCAGGTCAAGGAAAATAATATTGGGAGGTGAATCCCCATTGAGATTTCTCAGCCATTCCAGAGCAGCCTCTGCCGATTTATAGGAGATCAGTTCTTTTGAAAACTGGCAGACCTCCAGAAACCGCCGGTGGATGAATAAATCTATTTCACTATCATCGATAAGAACGGTTTTGTCAACCAGCTTCGGCATAGGCACTTTGAGTGAACGGTCTCGAAACATACCTAAAAAGCTGCCAAAAACCATAAATTGACTAAAAAAAGATAATGAGTGTGGTTTTATCCCATTAAAAAATGTAGTAAAATTGAACCTGCTAAACTTAAGTATTGACATGAAATACCCATTTATCAATTCTTCCTTCAGGGGTTGAGGAGAATGGGTTATCAGTTGTCTTCCAAAAAAAAATGAATGAACCTATGAAATTAATCCGACCTGCTCTTTTCTTTTTAATACCCATTCTAGCCCTTGGTTTGGGATCGTGTGCTACCTCCAGTGAGGATAAAGGCGAGACTTCAAAAGAGTTTGATGAGGCGAACGAAACCCTTAAAGCGCAAATAGATTCGGTGGCTTACAAAATACCCCCGCCATCTGAAATTCCTTATTTGATTCAGGCATCCGGAGCTGAGTTTAATCAGGGGCTTGTGAACAGTCGTGAAAAAGTAGATCAATACACTACACACAACGACAAAGCTGCGCTGAACCTGGGGGTTTATGCCGCAGATATAGGATACCTTACTTCCTACGACAAAACGCAGGAGGCCATTGATTATTTAACTGCCTGTAAAACCTTATCCGACAATCTAGGATTGATCGGTGCTTTTGACGCAGAACTGCTTCAGAAGTTTGAGCAGAACATTTCCAACAAAGACTCACTCACCCGACTGCTGGATAGAACCATTAAAAAAAGCGAGACATTCCTTAAAGACGGCAGCCGGAATAAACTCTCCTCCCTGGTAGTTGCAGGAAGCTTTATTGAAGGGTTGTACATTGCAACGGGTTTGATAAAATCCTATCCGAAAAATATTCTTCCGGAAGATAACCGGAATCTTATCCTCACTCCGATCATGAGGGTCGTTTTGGACCAAAAGCGCTCGGTGGCGGAAATGGTGAAAATGTTAGGGGCAGCGGAGCAGACGGAAACTGTGAAAGCGATTAGGGAAGAATTAAATACGCTGGCGCAAACCTATCAGAATCTTAATATCGACGAACAAATAAAAAATAACCGGGCCGACCTGGTGCTTTCAGACAAGAACCTTGAAGGAATAACCACCGCGGTGGAGAAAATCCGGAAGCATATAACCGGTTAAGGTTTAAGATCCCAATTAATCGAGGGACTGGTTTTGAAACCAGTCCCTTTTTTTATCAATAAAAAAATTTCTTTCGTTATCTTTAAAGCCTAACCCCGCTAAGCATATGAGTGAACCACTACTCCGGGCGATCTTGCGTTTGTTTGCTGTTGTTGCCAAAGAAGGTGATGTCACACGTCAGGAGCGCGATCAGATCAGGATATTTCTGCAGGAACATCTAAGCCAGTCATCGGTAGATTCTTATTTGCGATTTTTTGATGAATATATCATCACCTTACCTGAAGGGGCAGGGGAGATTAACAATATCCGGGACTTATGTGAAAAAATAAATCCGGAGCTCACACAAAAGCAAAAAATTGTCATCATCCTGGAACTGGTCAGTATTATTCAGGCGGATGGACATATTTCGCTGATGGAAGAAGATTTCGTCAACATCATCGGAGATACTTTCAAGATCAATCCATCCGAAATTTCCTCCATCAAAATGTTTGTTTTGGGGGCTGAGGCTGCGGATGTGGATCATGATCAAATTTTGATTGTGGACGCCTCCCCATCATCGTCTTTTACAAAAGCAAAGCACCTTTACCGCGAGCATCTCAGTGGGTTTATTTCTATTCTGTATCTTGAAAAGCACAGCCTGTACTTTCTGAAGTATGTTGGTAAATCGGATATATACCTCAATGGAGTGCCTGTAAAAACAGGAAAGATCAGTGTGCTAGCGGTCGGAAGTCTTTTGCGATGGGAGAAAGATGAGCCGGTGTATTACGGGCAGATACTCAATCAATTTAAAACATTTGGTGATCACAGTCGCACATCATTTGAAGCCAGGGATATCAGCTTCCAGTTCCGAAATGGAAAACTAGGACTGCGACATGTCAACCTTGCAGAAGAGTCTGGTAATCTGATAGCACTGATGGGCGCTAGTGGTGCCGGCAAATCCACACTGCTTCATGTGTTAAATGGATCGGACAGACCTTCCAGCGGTCAGGTATTGATCAATGGTATTGATATTCACAATGATCCCAGGAGAATTGAAGGCGTTATTGGGTTTGTTCCGCAGGACGACTTGTTAATTGAGGATCTGACCGTTTATCAGAACCTGTATTATGCGGCTAAATTATGCTTTAGTAAAAAGCCGGAAGTTGAAATTGATGAGCTTGTGTTAAAGGTTCTGGAAGACCTCGGACTTGCGGAAACTAAAGACCTTAAGGTAGGGTCTCCGTTGCAAAAAACCATCAGTGGTGGGCAGCGCAAAAGACTTAATATCGGACTTGAATTATTGCGCGAACCTGCGGTATTGTTCTGCGACGAACCAACCAGTGGTTTATCTTCGCGAGATTCTGAAAATATTATTGACCTTCTCAAAGAATTGTCGCTAAAAGGGAAACTTGTTTTTGCTGTGATTCATCAGCCTTCCTCCGATATTTTTAAAATGTTCGACAAACTGTTAATACTCGACACGGGGGGTTATCAGATCTATTACGGAAACCCCGTAGATGCCATTACATACTTTAAAAAGAGTATAGACCTGGTAAATGGGGAAGAGGGTGAATGCCATGACTGCGGGAATGTAAACCCTGAACAGATATTTAATATTATCGAAACAAAAGTTATCAATGAGTACGGGCATTTCACAAACGAAAGGAAAATACCTGCCGAGCAATGGAATGAAATTTTTGTTAAACGACACAAGCCGCATCACATTGAAAGATCAAAGGATATTCCCCATTCTACATTAAATATTCCCCCAAGAATCAGGCAGACTCACCTGTTTTCCCTGCGCGACATTCAGGCAAAGCTTCATAATACACAATATCTCGTCATCAACCTTTTGGAGGCGCCGATCCTGGCGTTTATTCTGGCTTTTATTGTTCGCTATTATAATGCGGATGACCAGATCTCAGGCGAATATGTATTCAGCAAAAATCTAAACATCCCCGCTTATCTATTTATGAGCATTATTGTGGCGCTTTTTATGGGGCTGACCGTAAGCGCTGAGGAAATTATCCGTGATCGAAAAATCCTGAAACGCGAAAAATTTCTACACCTCAGCCGGAGCAGTTATATCCTGTCGAAAATTTCGATCCTCTTCATGATGTCCGCCATCCAGACAATAATGTTTGTTTTGGTTGGCAACTACATACTGGAAATACAGGGATTATTCTTCCAGCATTGGTTTATATTATTCACGACTTCATGTTTCGCTAACTTGTTGGGTCTGAATATTTCGTCCGCGTTTAATTCTGCTGTAACGATCTACATTCTTATACCTCTTTTATTGATCCCTCAGTTAATTCTCAGCGGGGTAGTAGTGAAATTCGACAAACTTAACCCTCGTATCGGGAATGCGGAGACGGTTCCATTTGTCGGAGACCTGATGGCTTCGCGGTGGGCATTTGAAGCCGCCATGGTGACCCAGTTTAAGGACAATAAATTTGAGAGGGAATTTTATCTCTATGATAAGGTTATGGCAGACTCGGATTTTAAGAAAATTTATGTGATTCCCGAACTGGAAACAAAATTGCAATACACGTTAGTGAACTATGCTTCGGGAGATCCAGAAGTCAAAGCCCGGGTTAAAAAAAATCTGGAACTGGTCAGAAATGAAATATCGCGTGAATTAAAAATTGTGGGCAATAACGAATTTGCACGGATCAATGACCTCATACCTTCACAATTTAACAACGAAGTGTATAAAGATGCCATGGCCTTCCTGGCGCAGCTAAAAAAGTTTTATGTCAATCGATACAATGCCGCCGACGAGAGGAAAGAGGAAAAAGTTGCAGGAATGACAAGCGGCGCGGAAAAACAAAAGCAGTTTGAATTATTCCGTCAACAATACCACAACGAAACCGTAACCGATTTTGTCAAAAATATCAGTGAAACCCATAGGGTCATTGAAAAGGATGGCAAGCTGATTCAAAAGATATATCCGGTTTATAAAAATCCGGAGCCAGAACATCTGGTGGATTTTAACGCTCAATTTTACATGCCGGCAAAACACTTTCTCAACACCAATGTTGACACTTTCTTCTTCAATACCGGTGTGATTTGGTCTATGACTTTTGTGCTTGCCTTAACCTTGTATTTTGATTTTTTGCGCAAAATCATTAAGGCAATGGGGGGTCTCACGAACCGGTTCGAAAAGAAGTAACATTTTTCTGTAACATGTTTTTCATTCTTTCAAAAACGCTGAATTACCTGGTGATGCCACTCACCATTATTTGTACATGCCTTTTATTATCTGTTTTCTTA